>JAMWCA010000162.1 GCA_023819545.1 Candidatus Omnitrophota bacterium | reverse complement strand
TCATATTCCAGTGGAAAGGAATTGTCATAATTTAGTAACTGTCTTACCTGCTCCTTAATTAAAAAATATAAGCCTTCATCAAAACCATCTTCACCAGGTTCTAAGTATAAATCATATTGCTTCCCATCGATATCAACATGACAATTTTTATTAGTAACAAGAATTGGACTTATAGTTTTGAATTTGATTTCTGAACTATCAATTTTTTTTAATGGATGCACCCTTATAAAATCTAGTTTTAATGCATTATTAAAAAATGGATATGGTTGTTTTGAAATGTTTTGGACACCATTAACTACTGTAGTGAGCAATTCAATTTGATTTGTTGTAAACTTCATGACTACATTATTACCAACTAAAAACCCATCATTTTGATACTTTGAACCATCGGGAAAATAAACACTAAAAGTAAAAGGTTTCATTTTGAATTTACCCTCGTAGTAAAACTCAAATAATTTTTTGTTTGTAATCGAAAGTGCATTCTTTATAAAAGATGCAAATCCTCGTCTATAATCTTTGGGAATAAAATTATTGTTTAATAGAAAGTTTATACTTATTCGCATCTTTTTAACCTCTAATAATTATTGATATAAAGTTTTAAAAATTTTCCACTGAAGGAGGAAAAATTTTGTGATATTTTTGACTGAAATCATTAAGAACCTCTAAACCATTTTCGTAATTCTTTCTCGTAATTAAACAAAATTTTTTTAACTAAAAAAAATCTAAATTTTGATTCAGGGCGCTTAAAAAAGCGTAAATGATTTAAATTAAATTATACTATTTCTAAAGCCACATTAAAACTTGGAATTGGTTAATCGATCTTAGTGCTATGATTAATTATTATAAAGGGCTTTCAGTAAACTTAAAATTAAAGGCAAAAAATTTTTTAAGAAAATTTAAAATTTTAATGCAGAATTTGCGGATATTTCTTTGAATTAAATTTGGATGCTTTTAGGTACTTGAGATATTATGAGAGTTAACCATTCAATAGTGTTATTCTTTCTAATCTCAGTTCAAGTTTAATATTAAATATCTCTTCAATTACTTGTTTTCTTTTTTGTGCTGCCCAGTATTCAGCCTCTGGTGGATGAGTTAGATATCTAAGTACTAAGATGTAATTATCAATTCCATTATTGTTAAATAATTTAATATCATTTATTACAGCTGAGTGAGTTTTTTCTAATCCATCTGCCATTCTTAAAATTGCCGATAGAATACGGATTAAATTAAATTCTTCGTTACTAAAGTTAATTAGGTTTTTATGAGTTGTTTTTGGTTTAGCTTTACGATGATATCTGGCAATATTTGCAATAAGGTCGATTTCCTTTTCAGAAAATCCTATTAGCTCTGAATTCTTTATTATGAAGTAAGAATGTTTGTGATGTTTAATTGGTGAGATATAATAACCAATATCATGCAGAATAGCTGCATATTCCAGCAGTTCTCTTTCATAATCATTGAGTTTATGAATCTCTTTGAATTCATCAAAAATTTTTAGCGCAATTTTTTTTACTTGATTAGAATGTGTAAAATCTACATTGTAAGCTAAAGCCAGATTCATAACACTTTTAATTCTAATATCTTTATCAGAATAAACTTTATATTGTTCCGAATTAATTATTAATTCTTTTTTATAATACTTTTCAATGGCATCTAAAATAATTCCTTCACGCAAAGCATAGGCACTAACTGTAACTCTATCAATTTTTAACTTATTCAAAATTATTTTTAAGATTAGTGTTCCAGGAACAATAATATCCGCTCTCTTATCATCAAGTGTTGGGATTAATTTTAATTCTTCCAAACTTTTTGCTTTGAAAATTTTATCAGATACTTTTTTAAATTGTTCGTATGTAAAATCAACCCCGTGAAAAGTTTTATATTCCTCCTTTTCAATTTCTGTATCTTTGAGATAAATCATTCTTGCAATTGCCTGTATTTCTCCAGAAGTTCCAATAACCAGCTCAAATCCAATTTTTTTGAAAGGCTTAAGATTATTGTTTAAGAGTTCTTTTATATATCTTTTGCATTCATATTTTTTTTCACTGGATAAATCTTTCCCTCCATCGAAAAATTTTTGTGCAAGTCTAACTGCGCCCAACTTTAAGCTTGAAGCATATAAAACTTTACCTCTTTTACCTAATAATAATTCTGTACTCCCTCCACCGATATCAATTAACAAAATCTGTTTATCATAGATATTTAATCCCTGCAAGACACCGAGATAGATCAACCTTGCTTCCTCAAATCCTGAAACAACCTGTATTGAAATACCCAAGTTATTTTTTACATATTCTAAGAATTCATTTTTGTTTTGAGCTTCTCTTATTGCGCTTGTTGCAACAGCATGGGTTATTGCACCGTATTCGTCTATTTTTTGTTTGAACTTACTTAAAACATTTATAGCCCTTTCAATTCCTTCTGGAGTTAAAACATTTTCTTTGTTACCACTTCCAACATTTATTCTAACAACTTCCCTTTGTCGATACAAGACTTCAAAATTTCCTTTTGTTTCAATTTCATCAATTGAAGATAATTGATCGATATTTTTTAGTTCTACAATAACTAAATGGAATGAATTAGTTCCAAGATCTATTGCAGCAATTCGTTGGTTCATACTTTAATTTACTTTTTCATTAAAATTTTGTTAATGAGATTAATTACATCTTCGACTTTTATTGAATTTATATCATCGTCTTTTTTAATGTAAAATTTGTTTTCACCAATGGGAGCCCAGATTTCTGGATCAGTAGGACCAAACAGTGAAATTAAAGGTGTCTTTGTAGCACCTGCAACATGCATTATACCGGTATCGTTAGATATAAATAGATCTGAAAATTCAATTATAGCAGCCAATCTGGGTATCGGGAAATTACGTAAAATTGTCGGTGTTTTTTTTAAAT
>JAMWCA010000019.1 GCA_023819545.1 Candidatus Omnitrophota bacterium | reverse complement strand
TCCTCCATCATTGTCCATATTAAAGGGGAAACCAGAATTGCTATTAAAAAAAGAATAAATAGTTGTTTTCTTGTTATACCTCTTATATAAACTATACCGATAAAAATTAAGATAAAAATAATTGAAGTGCCAAGGTTTGGTTGTTTGAAAACAAGTAAAAATGGAATACCAACAATAAGTAAAGATATAAAAAGTACTGAAAATTTCTTAATATCTCTGTTAGATAAATAAGAAGATAAAGTTAAAATTATTACTAATTTAGCAAATTCTGATGGTTGGAAATAAAACCATCCAAGTCCTATCCATCTTGATGCTCTTCCTTCCCCTTTTATTAAAACAAAAGAGAGTAAAATAATAGTCAAAAAATAAAAGAAATATGAAATTTTTTCCAAATTTCTATAATCGCTATTTTTAAATATTTTAACAAAAATACTCCCTATTATTACCCAGATAACTTGTCTTATAAAAAAACCTTCTTTTGTAAGAACAACTCCTTTTGATGCACTAAAAAGAATAACAAGACCTATAAAAATCAAAACATAACTGAGAAAAATTATATCTCTTGAAATTACATTACTCTTCAAGTATTTCAGTTTCTGTTTCATTTTCTCCCTCAAATTTTTCTGGTAAAAATATTCTTTTTAATATTTTCCCTGCTATTTCTGCTGCCTGAGAAGAAGAACCATAATCAAGAAAAACAACTACAGCAATTTTTGGATTATCAAAAGGTGCATAACACACAAAAGCCCCATGAGTTGGTAAATCAAGTTCAGATGCAGCTCTTTGAGCAGTTCCAGTTTTACCAGCAATTTCAAGTTTTTCTACTTGTGCTCTTGTTCCTGTTCCAAAAACAACAACATTTCTCAATCCTTTTCTTAATATATCAAGAGTTTCTGAATCAATATATATTGTTTTTTTTAAATTTGGTATAAATTCTTTTAAAATATCTCCTTTAGGTGTAACTATTTTTTTAACTATAAATGGCTGCCAAATATTTCCACCATTTGCAACGGTTGCAATAAGAGATAGAAGTTGAAGAGGGGTTGTAGTAATTGGACCTTGTCCAATTGAAAGGTTTAAAGGGTCTGCTTCTTTGGGATTAGGTATATAACCAGTTGCTTCTCCAGGTAAATCAATTTCTGTTTTTTTACCAAGTTCAAATTTTTTTGCATATTCAATGATTTGTGAAACTCCAAGTCTCATCCCAATTGTTCCAAAAAAAATATTACAAGAAAATGGTAATGCAAGATTTATATCTATCCAACCGTGCCCTTCTTCTTTCCAGCAGTGAAAAACTCTATCTCTAACCTCAATAGCACCAGTACACTCTATTCTATCATACTCTCTTATAGTCCCTGTTTCTAAAGCAGCAATTTCTGTTATTATTTTAAAAATTGACCCAGGAGGATATTGTCCTTTTATAACTCTGTTTAAAAATGGCTTCTCAGAAAATTTACTTTCGTCAAGATAATATTTTAAATTATCAGGGTCAAAAGATGGATTACTAACAAGAGCAAGTATTTCTCCATTTCTTGGGTCCATAATAGCAACACTCCCTTTCTTATTTCCAAGTTCTTCAGCAGCGATTTCTTGAATTGTAGCATCAATAGTAAGAATAAGGTCATTACCTGGTTGCCCTTCTTTTCTCCCAAGAATTCTCCTTTGATGACCAAGAGCATCCACTTCTACCTGAATTCCACCAGGAATACCTTTTAAAAACTCATCATATTGCTTCTCAATTCCATCCTGTCCTATAACATCGCCCATTTTATAACCTTTTTCTTTTAATCTTTCAAGTTGGTATTTAGTAATCTCTCCAAGATATCCAAGTAAATGGGCTGTTTTTTTCCCAAAAGGATATAATCTTCTTATTCCTTCTTGAACAAAAATTCCTGGCAAATTATAAGAATTCTCTTCTATTAAAGAAATTTCCTTATTTGTTAAATTCCTTTTAAGTATAACTCTATCAAAAGGATTTATATATTTCCCTTTTAATTTTTTTTCAAGATATTCTTTATCAAGGTCTAAAATTTTTGATAGGATTTCAATTTCATTTTCAACATTTTTTAAATCATATGGAACAAAAACAAGGTTTATAGAGGGAATATCTTTTGCAAGCACTCTTCCATTTCTATCATAAATAACCCCTCTTGGAGTTCCTGTTTCAATCGTCCTAATACAATTTCTTATTGAAAGTTGATAATAATATGGATACCTTATAATTTGTAAATAAAAAGACCTAAGTAAGATTAAATATATGAAAAATAAAACAAAATTTTTTAAAAAATTTTCTCTCTCCATTTCTTTTTTATTTCTCTAACTATAATCTCAATCGCAATTCCAATTAAAAAATTATAAAAAGAAAATAGAATAGAATACTTTAATATTGTTTTTCCATCCCAAAAACTTTCATTAATTTTCAAAAAAGAAAGCATAACAAAATATAAAAAACTAAAGAGAAAAATTAAACCACATCTACTTTTAATTGATTTTACCATAAAAAAAGAGGAAAAATAAACAATTACAAGATATCTAATTGATGTAAACCCTAAAATTTCTTTAGTAAATATATCATGAATTAACCCCAAAACAAAACTTAAAAATAAAGAGATTTCAACATTACCATCAAAACTAAGTATTAAGAGATAAGTAAGATAAAAAGAAGGGATTATTTTAAAATGAAAAAAATTATAAAAAATATACTGAAAAATAGAAATAATTAAAACTTGCTCTAAAATAACAAATAATTTTTTATTTGGCAATAATTACCTCCTTGAAACTGTAAGAATATATATATGGTTTTACTAAAATATTTAAAAAAAGTGAATTTTTATCTCTTGAAATTTTTACAATTTTCCCTATTTTCAAACCTGAATGATAATACTCGCTAAACCCCGAAGTGTAAACTTCATCTCCAATCTTAACTTTACTATCATAAGGTATATATTTCATTAATAAAAAAGGTGCATATCCTCCTTCAATTATTCCTACTTCTCTTGTTGATGAGATAATTACACTTATTTTTGTTTTTTTATTAAAGATTGATATTACTTTAGAATATGAATCATTAACTTCCTCTACTCTTCCTATTAAAAAAATATCTTTTGTAAAAACGATATTATTTTCCAATATCCCATCTTTTTTACCTTTATTTATAAAAATTTCTGCTGGGAAAATATGCGGTTTTACAGCAATAACTTCTGCTACTTTAAAATTTGGTATTAGTTTTTTTTCTTTTAATTCTAAAAGTTCTCTTAACCTTTTATTCTCTTGAATGATTTCTTCATAATTAATAAGATTTTCTTTTACAGGTTTAGTATCAGAATCAGAAAAGTTTCTTTTTAGAGAATTTTTCTCAACAAAATAGGAAGACAATAACATTAGAAAAAAAATTACTTCTCTTCTGAAACGCCAAAGCATTTTTATTCCTGAGGAATTTGTTTAAAATACTTTTCTTCTTCAAGCATTTTGCCAGTCCCTCTTACTACAGCAGTTAAAGGGTCTTCTGCTATATAAACAGGTAGTTTTGTTTCTTGAGATATAAGTTTATCAATTCCTCTTAAAAGTGCTCCTCCTCCGGTAATTACAAGCCCTCTTTCTATCAAATCACTTGAAAGTTCAGGTGGTGTATCTTCAAGGATATCGCGGACTGCATTAACAATTATATTTAAAGTATCTGCTAATGCTTCCCTTATTTCTTCTGAATTAATTTTTATAACTTTTGGCAATCCTTCCAACAAACTTCTTCCATGAACTTCAAATGTAAGTTCTTTTTCAAGAGGATAAGCAGACCCAATCTTAATTTTTATTTCTTCTGCTGTTCTTTCACCAACCAAAAGATTATATTTCTTTTTTAAATATTCTATAATAGCTTCATCCATTTCATTTCCTGCAACTCTTAAACTTTTTGTAAGAACAATCCCTCCAAGAGAAATAACAGCCATTTCAGTTGTTCCACCACCAATATCTAAAATAAAACTCCCACAAGGTTCTTCAACAGGAAGACCTACTCCAATTGCTGCTGCCATAGGTTCTTCTACAAGAAGAACCATTCTTGCTCCTGCCTTAAGCGCTGTTTCCTTAACTGCTCTTCTCTCTACACTTGTTATTCCAGATGGAACAGAAATAACAATTCTTGGTGGTAAAACAAATTTATGTTTCGGTGTTTTAACTTTTAAAATAAAATATCTTAACATTTCTTCACATGCTTCAAAATCAGCTATAACCCCATCTTTCATCGGTTTCATAGCAATTATATTTGAAGGTGTTTTACCAAGCATTTTTTTTGCTTCTTCTCCAACTGCAACAACTTGTTTTTTATTTGTATTAATTGCTACAATGGATGGTTCCATTAAAACTACGCCTTTCCCTCTTACATAAACACAAGTATTTGCAGTTCCAAGGTCAATACCAAGGTCACTTGAGAAAAAACTCAAAAATCTTACCATTTTTCTCCTTTCTTTCTACTCTTCAATTATCTTAAAAACAATATCTCCTTCTCTAACATGTTCATTTACTTTAATTCCTATTTCATCACCCTCTTTAGCAATTTCTATTTCTTGATGTTCTTTCTGCATTGATTCTACTTTTTGAGTTAAATCAGTAGTATGTCCTTTAATATGAATCTCATCTCCTTTTTTTAAATTTTCTTTTGTAATTTTTACTGCTGCAACACTAATTTTTGTATAATAATGAGTTACTCTACCAATTTCAATTTCCTTCATTTTACATCACCTCCTTTTGTTGTTCAATTATATTTATAAAAAATTCAACCAAATCTTTATCAAACCATATACCTGCATATTTTTTTAGTTCTTCTATTGCTTCTTTTTTATTCATTTTTTTTCTATAAGGTCTTTCTGAAGTCATAGCACTGTAAGCATCTGCAATAGAAATTATTTTAGCATATAAAGGAATTTTTTCGTCTTTTAAACCATAAGGATAACCGCTCCCATTTACTCGCTCATGATGATAAAGACATGCCTCTTTTTCTTCTTTACGTAAATTCAGTGGTTCAAGAATCTTTAAAGTTATTAAAGGGTGTTGTTTGATAATTTCAAATTCTTCTTTAGTCAGTTTTCCTGGTTTTAATAAAATATTATCTCTAATTCCAAGTTTTCCGAGGTCATGAAGATAAGAGGAATTTTTCAAAATTTCAATTTCTTCGTCTCTTAATTTAAGTTTTTCTCCAATTAATAATGCATAATAAGCAACTTCTTCTGAATGACCTTTTGTATATTTATCTTTTGCTTCAAGAGATTTAACTAAAGAACTAATTGTATTAATATATGAATTCTGAACCATTTCAAATAAAAGAGCATTTTCTATACCTATCCCAATCTGAAGAGAAAAAGATTCAAAAAATTTTATTATTTCCTCATTAATCCCTTTTTCTTTTTTAAATTCAATATCAATAAATCCTATGTTTTTTTCTTTCCCTTTTATCATTATTTTTAAATATGTGCCATTATTAAATTTACCAACATATACATTTTTATCTTTAAAAAATCCTTCTATTTCGTAATCTTTATAGTTAACCTTAATCTTTTGTGATGCATTTTTAAATTTACATTTTTTCAAAACATAATTATTATTTTTAGTATCAAAAATGTATATCCCTATTCTTTCTGGAGCAAACATATCGTCAATAATATTTAATATTGTTGTTAAGATAGTTTCTGAATCTGAAAGAGTGATAATTGTTCTGTTTAGTTGTAAAATTGATTCTATCATCTTTAACTTGGTAAGTTCCTTTTCTAAATTTTTTAGTTTTATATATTTATGAATTTTATTTAAAAAATCCTCAATATCAAATGGTTTTTCAACAAAATCATCTGCTCCCATTTTAATTGCCTTAACAATGTTATCAGTTGTCCCAAATCCTGTGAGAATAATTATAGGTATATTTTCATTTATTTTTTTTATGTCTTCCAAAACTTTGAATCCTGTTATATCTGGCAATTGAAGGTCTAAAATTATAAGGTTGTAGTTTTCATTCTTTATTTTATCAACCGCTAATAATCCAGATGAAACATGTTCAACAGAAAATTTTTCCGATGTAAGTATTTCTGTTAAAAGTTTTATCATTTCTTTATTATCTTCAACTATTAATATTTTTTCTTCCATTTTTAAATCTAAAATTTTTGAATCTTAAATCATTGAATTCTTTTTTTTAATTCTTCAGGTAAATCTTTTATATTAATTATAACCTTTTCACTATTTAAAACAAAAATTCTTTCTATTATATTTTTTAATTCTCTCACATTCCCAGGCCAATCATAATTTAAAAACGCCATTTTTACATCATCATCAAAATCTTTTATTTTACTATAAATTCTTTTTTTATAAAAATTTATGTAATAGTTTACAAGGGGGATAATATCTTCTTTCCTCTCTTTTAAAGAAGGAATTTTGATCGGAATTACACATAACCTATAGAATAAATCATCTCTAAAATTCCCCTTTTCAACTTCTTTTTTCAGATCTTTTGAAGTCGCAGATATAATTCTTGCATTACTTTCAATCAATTCATTACTTCCAAGAGGTGAAAATTTTTTTTCTTCAAGAAATCTTAAAAGTTTTACTTGAACATTCTGTGAAATTTCGCCAATTTCATCAAAAAATAAAGTTCCGTGATTAGCAAGTTCTATCTTGCCCTTTTTACTTTTATATGCATTTGTAAAAGCACCTTTCTCATACCCAAAAATTTCACTTTCAAATAATGTTTCAGGTATTGCAGCACAATGAACAACAACAAATGGTTGATTTTTTCTTGAACTTTTTTCATGAATATATCTGGCAATTAGTTCTTTCCCTACACCAGTAGGTCCTGTTATTAAAACCGGTGCATCTGTTAAAGCACTTTTTTCAGCAAGTTTTATTACTTCTCTCATTATTTCGCTTTTATAAATCAAAGTGTTTAATGGATACTCTGTTTGTATTTCTTCTTTTAATAACTCTATATGAGAAACTAATTCCTTCGTTTTCAGGGTCTTTTCAATTACCAGAGTAAGTTCTTCAATATCAAATGGTTTTGTGATGTAATCAGATGCTCCCATTTTCATTGCTTCAACTGCTGTTTTTATCTGCGAAACTGCTGTCAACATAATTATGGGGATATCTTTGTAATTTTTCTTAATTTCTTTTAAAAGAGAAATCCCATCTATATCTGGAAGAATTATATCAAGAATTATTAAATCAGGATTTTCTTTTTCAATAAAACTCATACCTTCTTTACCATTTGAAGCAAGCAGAGTTTTATACTTATTTTTAAAAGCAAATTTTAGAGATTCTCTTACTCCTTGTTCGTCATCTATAATAAGAATTTTATTCATTTTTTAAAGGTAAATTAATAACAAAATCTTTACAATTGAAATTAAATATTGCTTTAAGTGTTCCCTGATGTGCTTCAATAATTTTTTTTGCCAATAGAATTTTTATAGAAAGAGAAGTTTTTATTTTAGGATTAAAAGGTATAAAAATTTCTTCTTCTCTTTCAAAAGGGAAATTTTTTCCTTTTTTACATATGACAATTTCGCCAATATCATCTTTTTCATCAATATTAATTGAAATTTCACCTTCTTCTTTTGCAGCATCTTTTAAAAATTCTATTAAGTAATTAAATGCTTCTTTTAATTTAATAATATCTACTTCAATTTTTTTTGTAAGATTTTTCTGATTCTTTCTATTAATTCCTGTATTATTTATAAAATCTTCTATAAATTTGTCTAAAAAAATCACTTCTTTTTTCAATTCAACAGTTTCTCCAATTTTATTAATCCAGTCAACAATTTCATTAATTTTTTTAATTTCTTTAACTACAATTTCAGAAAATTTTTCACGAAATTCTTTATCATCATACATAGTAGGTAACATTTGTGCAAAAGTATTTATTGCAACAAGAGGATTTTTCAACTCATGTGATAATCTGAAAGAAATAGCGCTCCAAAATTTATCTCTCTCAAAATTTTCTTTCTTTTTTTCCATTTCCTTAATTTCTGTTAAATCTCTAAATATACCTACAACTCCAACAAGATTTCCATTTTCATCTTTCATTATATTTGTGCTTATTCCAAGTATTGTTTTTGTTGGTAAAAATTCAAATTCTTTTCGCGAAACAGTTTCACCATATAATAAAGACCTTCTGAATAAATCAGCAATCTGAGAACCAATTTTTTCTATTTTATTTCCTTTTAATTCAAGAAAAGATGTCTTTAAAATTTTTTCTCCTTCTCTGTTTAGAAAGTTAACAATACCATCTTTATCAACTACTAAAATACCAATTGGTAAATTTTGAAAAATGAATTCTTGATATTTCTTTTGGTAATTTATTTCATTATATAGAAAAAAATTATCAAAAATAATAGCAAGATAATCAGAAAGAGTATTGAGAAGAGAAATTTCTTCTTTAGTTATTTCTTCATTTGTGCTTTTCTCGCCTACAGAAAAAAAACCGACTAATTTTCCATTAAATGTTCTCAATGGGAAAATTAATGAACATTTCAATATAGAAGAAAAATTTTTTAAATCAATATTTATAATTTTTTCTTTAATATTGATAATTTTGCCTTTTTCTACAAACCACTTTATAATTGGGTCATCAAATGTTAATCTTATTTTCTCACAAAACTTTTCATCTATCCCTATACTGGAATAGATTTTAAAATAAGGTCCTTCTTTTAGAAAAAGTGAAATATAATTAAAATGAAAATACCTTCTTAAGTTTTTTACAATTTCACTACATGCTTTTTTTATGTCTAAAAAATTTTCAGTAATACAATCAAAAAACATCTGGAAAAGTAAATCTTTTTTTTCATCCTTTTCATCTTTAAAAACTTCTTTATTTTCTTCTTGTTTAACTTCTTTTATGTTTACCTTTACCCATTTTTCTGCTTTTTTTAATATTAAAAACAATTTTTCAATTAAATATGGTTTCTCTATAATTTCAAAAATTTCTTTTTCAAGAATCTCCTTTGCTTTTTTGTCATAACATGAAATTAACGGAACTATAAGTATTTTATCATCCTCTTCAAGTATTTTATCAATTAATTCACAAGGGTCTATCTCGTTTAAATAGGTATCAATAAAAATTAAAAAAGGTTGTCTTTCTTTTATTTTTTCAATTACTTCAACAGGCTTCACATCTTCAACAATATAATCCTTCAAAATTATTTTCAGTGAATGGACAATAGATTTATCTTCAGTTATTATCATCAAATATTTCATCTTTTCCTTCTAACTTTGGTATTTCAATAAACACTTTAGTGCCTTGATTTAAATTGCTTTCTATCCTAATTTTCCCTTTATGTTCTTCTAATATTCTTAAAACAATTGATAAACCTAAACCTGTTCCCTTTTCTTTTGTTGTAAAAAATGGGTCAAAAATTTTATCCATTATTTCTTTCTTTATTCCAGAACCATTATCACTTATCACAATCTCTACTTTCTCATTTGCCTGGCTTAAACTAACTTCAATATATCCTTCTTTTTTATTATTAATAGCTTCAAAACTATTCATAAATATATTTAAAAATACCTGTTTCAATTTTTCTCCATCACCTTTTATTATAACATTTTCTTTTGGTATATTCTTTATTATTCTAATTGGTTTATTAGAAAATTGGAAATTCATAAGTGTAATAGTTGATTCTATTATTTCGTTCAAATTAACAAATTCCATTTTAGTTATCTGAGGTTTTGAAAAAAGTAAAATTTGTTCAATAAGATGATTTATTCTGTCTATTTCTTGACGAAGAAGTTTAGGATATTCATTTACAAACTCTTTATCATTTAATCTATCTGGTAAAAGGTCAACAAATGTTTTAATAGCAACTAGTGGATTTTTAATTTCGTGAGCTAATCCTGCAGCCATAACACCAAGAGAAGCAAGTTTTTCTTTCATTCTTATTTCTTGTTCAAGTTGTCTTATTTTTGTTATGTCTGTAAATATAACCTGAACTCCGAGAAACTCTTCTTTCTCATCAAAAATGGAGGTTATAATTATATTGAAAATTTTATCATTAAAAAATATTTCATCTGTTTTTACTTGTTTTTCAAGTTTTAAATAGAGTTCTTTCACTTTTGGTATAATCTTTTCAGGTAAAATTTGAGAAAAGTGTTTTTGTAAAAGTTCTTTACTACTACCTAAGATTTCTTCCATAATAGAATTCATAAATCTCACCGTTCCATCTTTATCAAAACTTATAACTCCAAATGTTGCATTATCAAGAAGATTTTTAATATAACTATTTATTTCTGAAATCTGATGATATAATTTTAATGTTTCAAGAGACACACCAAGTTGATATCCTAAATTAGTTAATAATAATTGGTCTCTATATGTAAAAACTTTATTATCAATTTTGCTTTTTAAAAATATACCACCAACAATTTTTTCTCTTTGTACTATTGCAACTCCAACATTGTATCCAAGTAGATTAAATTCTTCCACAATTTTTCTTCTGTCAGGATAGATATCTTCCAATCTTGCTTCCTCTTCTTCAATTACAATCTTATTCTTTTCAAGTAAATTAAAAATTGTAAGATTTTCTTTATAAACTACATCTACTTCATCAGGAAGGTCTTTCTTCTCAAAAGGAAAATCATCTTTATTTTTTATTATAAATAGAACTTTTTCTGGAACATTTAAAAAATTTTTAAGTTCAGTGATTAAATTTTTAAAGATAATCTTTATTTCATCAAAAGTAAAAAGAGTTCTAAAAATTCTCTGAGTAAATATTTCTATATCATATTTTAAAACTTTAATCCTCAAGAAATTTTGTATTTTCTCTTTTAAAGGATTAAAAAGTATTGCAACTGAAAATCCACTTATAAATAAAGGCCAATTTTTAGGTTCAATTGCGAAAAAAATGAGAATTTTATTTAAGATAAAATGAACAAGAAAATATATAATAACTAAAGACAATAAATGAAGTAGATATAAAGAAATTTTTTCATAGACAAGAGTTATATCCATTATTTTATATTTTGAAATTCCATAAATCATTATTCCAACCATAATAATGGAAGCAAAAGGGCCCAATCTATCTGTAATACTTGTTTCAAAAAGTATCGGGAAAATATGGAGAGATATTACAAAAATAGTTGCCAATGAAACACCTAAAAATATATATTGAATTTCAAGATTTAAAATTCCTGAACAACTTTTTTTCTTCTTGTAAAGATTTGCCAGTCCTAAAATAAGCATAAAAAGGATATTCAAAAGGTATATAGATAATTCTAATTTTCCATATTTAACCATCAAACTTGATTTGATATTCTGAAAAATCCCTGGTTGCGTAAAATATGTTTCAATTATAAAATTTGGAGAAAATGATAAAATAGAATTACATAAACTAAGAAAAAAAAGAAAAACAATCTTTCTTTTCTCATGTTTAGGAAAACTTTTTTCACCGATTGTTGAGACAAATATATAAAAGGTAAAAGGGATGAAGGAATCATAAGCAAAAGCCAATCTTACAAGAAACTCACCAATTTTAGTATTAATTACAGTAGCAATAAAAAAAGAAATTAAAGCCCAGATAGATAATTGGAAACAAAGAAGCGAAAATATCCTGTTTGACAATTTTTTTTTACTTCTAAAAATTACAAGTAAACCAAAACCAAAGTTTATCAAACTAACTATTAAAAATGCAATTGATAAACTATTTATCCTCATATTTTTTTATAATTAAAGAAGAATTACTTCCGCCAAAACCATGAGAATTTACTAAACAATATTTAACATCGCATATTCTTGGTTTGTTCGGAACATAATCAAGGTCACATAAAGGGTCTGGATATTCATAATTTATTGTTGGTGGTAATATTTTTTGTGTTAATGCCATTATTCCTGATATTAATTGTAAAACACCGCCAGAACTAAAAGGATTCCCTATCATTGATTTTATTGAAGAAATAGGTATTTTATATGAATATTCGCCAAAAACTTTTTTAATTGCTAATGTTTCAAAATAATCTAATAATGGGTCAGATGGTCCATGTGCTGAAATATAATCTATTGATTCAGGTTTTAAAAAAGCATCTTTTAAACACAATTTCATAGCATACTCAAAACCTTGTCCAGGGTTTGTTATCTCTCTTTCTCCCCATTTTCCATAACCAATAATTTCTCCGTATATTTTTGCATTCCTTTTTATTGCATGGGTTAAATTTTCAAGAATCAATATTGCTCCTCCCTCAGACAAAATACCACCATCTCTAAATTTGTCAAAAGGTCTACTTGCTTTCTCAGGCTCTTGGTTTCTTTTACTCATAATATTAGAACTACAAAGTCCGCCTATTATTAAAGATGTAATTGAAGCATCTATCCCTCCGCCTATAACTACTTCATAATTACCATTTTGAATTTCTTTATAACCTGTTCCAATTGCATCTAATCCTGCTGCACAACCACTTGCTATGGTAGTTAAAGGAATTTCCAAAGATAATTCATTTAAAATTTCCTGACATGCCATGTTTGGTGTTGCTGCAAAAATTCCAAAAGGGGTTATTCCTTTATACCCTTTAATTAAGAATTTTTTGTGTTGAGATTCTATCAAATCCATTGCACTGGTACTCACCCCAAGACAAACCAACATTTTTTCTGTTTCTATTTTTTTCAAATTCAAATTACTGTCTTCAATCGCCATTTTTGCACAAGCGACTGCAAATTGTGAAAACCTTGCCATCCTTCTTATTTTTTTCTTATCTGCAATATAATCTTCTGGTTTAAAATCTATTACTTCTCCTGCAATTTTAACAGGTAAATCAGTTGTATCAAATGAAGTTATTTTTCTTATTCCGCTTTTTCCTTTTTTCAAAGCATTCCAAAAGTTTTCTTTACCTATACCATTTGGAGAAATAACCCCTATTCCTGTTATAACAACTCTTCTTTTCATTTCTTCTGACTTTCCTTATTTATTCTTTCAATTTCTTCTTTTAGTTTTTCACTATCTCCTGAATAAAAATAAACCCTGTTAAATCTCAAAAATTCTTCTGTATTATTAAAGCTACTATACAAATAAAAAAGATAATCTTCATTTGAAATTGAAGTATTTATTCCAAGTTTCAAAACATCTTTCTGAAATTTTTCTGTTTCGTATGCAAATTCTTTAAAACTCATACCATTAACTTTATAAGGAAGCGGCTGCCACATTGTCGGAGGAAAAAGTGCTTTTATTTTATAGTTCATAACTTTTAATGGATATGTTTCTTTATCTACCTCAAAATTAAATCTTTCAGGATATTTAAACCACATTGTTCCAGGATAAATGCCAGGAAATTGAATTAAACAGGAATCTACATTAACTTGTTTTAAAAATTCAATTGTTTCTTTTCTTGTTTGTTCTGTTTCAAAAGGTGCTGGATAAATTAAACTTGCTACAGTAAAAATTCCTGCTTGTTTACATTTTTTCAAAACTTGCATCATTTTTCCCTTTTCTACATTTTTGTTCATTCCTTTTTTTAATATTTCTTCATTACCTGATTCAACACCAAAAAATATAGATTGACACCCTGATTTTTTCAAAATCTCAAAATCAATATCAAATTCTTCAGCATAACCTGAACAAGCATAATCAATTTTTATTCCTTGTTCAATTATCTTTTTTGAAAAATCCAAAATTAAATCTCCTGGAGTACTTGAACCGGCAAATCTATAGAGATATGTGTTGTAGTTATTAATATAAAAATTTATTTCTTCTATCAATTTTTCAATTGATTTCTTTTTCCTCTTACCGCTTTTCTTTGGATGAATACAGAAAAAACAGGCATTTTGACAACCTCTACTTTCATCTATTACAAACACCTTCAACTTTTTATCTATATTCCAATAAACATCTTTTTTATATATAGGAAAAGGTAATTCATCTAATCTTTCAATATATCTTCTTTCTGTTTTGAAAATTCTCCCATCTTCTTTATAAATTATATTTGGTATATCCTTAAGTTTATTTCGACCTTGAATAAATTTTATAAGTTCAACAATTGTCTCTTCTCCTTCTCCATAACATAAAGCATCAAAAAAATCTCCTCTTTCAAAAATTAAATGTTCAAAAATATCTACTTGTGGACCACCACCAAATATTTTAATTTCTGGTTTTTGTTTTTTTAAATATCTTCCTATCTCTATAGACCAGTCAAATCCATCACCAGCCCAGAGTTTAAATCCAACAAAATCAATTTTTTCTTTTTCTATTTTTGTTAACAGTTCATCTTTTAATTTCTCTATATACATATTCTTACGTCTTTCAATTTCCCTTGAAACACATTTCAATCTTAATATTTCAAAAACACTTGGTCTCTTTTGTTCAATAAAAATTTTATTTGCAAATTTACAAAGAAATTTCTTTATTTCTACTGTATAAACTTCATCAAAAATAGACGGTAGATTAAAATCAAAAATTTCAACATCTACATTATTTCTAATCAAACAGGAAGCAAGTAAAGCAAGACCATTATCAGGAATAAAATCAGACAAACTTCTTGGTATTCCTGCAGTTGTAATTAATATACCTTTCATATTCTATTATTTTACAATTTTTTATTAAACTTTCAAACTTTTAAAACTTAGCATACTTTTTGCATATA
>JAMWCA010000161.1 GCA_023819545.1 Candidatus Omnitrophota bacterium | reverse complement strand
ATTTGGTAAATATAAGGTAGAAAATACTCTTCCATTCTTATATGAATGCTTAAAGGATAAAAACTGGGAAATAAGGAAATATGCTTTATGGGCAATAGGTGAAATTAAAGAGAATGTTGATGTAGAAAAATTAATTCCTCTTGTAAAAGATAAAAATGATTTGGTGAGAAAAGAAGTTGCAGAAACATTTGGAAAAATCAAAAACAATTCTACTATTTCTTATTTAATTGAATTACTTAATGATTCAAATTGGTTGGTTAAAGTTGCAGGTATAAAAGCAGCAATAGAATTGAAAAACCCACGCCTTTTTGAACCAATTTTAAGTTTGCTTTATGATAAACAATTAGAAGTAAAACTTGAAGCAATAAAGGCATTGGCAATTTTTAAAGATAAAAGGGCTACTCTTTCTCTTATTTCTCACTTAAATGATAGATACCATCTACTTGTAAGAGAATATTCAGCATATGCACTTGGTGAGATAATGGATAAAAGAGCAGTTTATTCATTAATTGGATTACTTGGAACTAAGAATTATGAACTTAAGAAAATTGCAAAAGAATCGCTTAGAAAAATCACAGGGATTGATTTTGGATATGATAAGGAAAAATGGTATAATTGGGCATCCTCAAACAAAATCTCCTCTATCAGATAGAATTAAAATTTGTTTTATTATTGGAACACTTGAAATAGGGGGAGCAGAAAAACAACTCTATTTATTGATAAAAAATTTAAATAAGGAAATGTTTGATGTTTTCCTTATCGCCTTAAGAGATGGAAGGATGAGAAAGGACTTTCAGGAAATTACTAAACTTTACATCTTGAAAAAGAGATTTAAGTTTGATTTAACAATTTTATTTAATCTTATAAGGATAATAAAAAAAGAAAAACCAGATGTTTTACATACATTTATGTTCACTTCAAATACATGGGGAAGATTAGCAGGAATTTTTTGTAAAGTTCCAGTTATTATTGCTTCAGAAAGAAGTGCAGACCTATGGAAAAGATGGTATCACAATCTAATTGATAAAATTTTATTTAGATTTACAGACAGAATTATTTGCAATTCAAATGAGGTAAAAAATATTTATATAAAAAGAATAAACGGAGAAAAAAAGAAATTTGAGGTTATTTATAATGGAATTGAAATTGAAAAATATGAAACAATTAAACAAAATTTAATATTGAAGGATGCTTTTGGAATTAAAAATCAAAAAATTATACTTACAGGAGGAAGATTATCATTTGAAAAAAATCTTGAAAAATTTTTAAATGTAGCAAAAATTGTAAAAGAAAAATTTAAAAATGTGAAATTTTTGATAGTAGGAGAGGGTGACCAAAAAGTGAAATTAAAAAAATTAGCAAAAAACTTAAATATTCAAGATGATGTGATTTTTACAGGGTATAGAGATGATTTACCCGAATTAATAAAAATTTCAGATATAGTTGTTCTTATTTCTTTATGGGAGGGTATGCCTAATTTAATAATTGAAGGGATGCTTTGTAAAAAACCAGTTATATGCACAAAAATTGGAGGAGGAAAAGAAATAATTAAAGATGGAGAAAATGGATTTTTAATTGATCCAAAGAATCAAAAAGAAATTGTTGAAAAAATCTTGTTTTTACTTAATAATGAAGAAAAATCAAAAATTTTTGGGCAAAATGGTTATAATTATGCAAAAAAAACTTTCTCTCTTGAAAAGATGATTGAGAGTTATCAGAATTTATTTATAGAAGTTTTAAAGGAGAAAAAAAATGTCAAAATTTATTCTTAATAAAAAAATAGATTTTGAACTCCATAACGAACAAGTAGAAAAACTATGGAATGATTTTAGAAATGGAAATCCAGACCGTGTTCCTATTACTTTCTCTATGAATGCAAGAATGATTATTTTAAATCCAGAGTTAAATAGATGGAAATATAGTTGGAAGGATTTTTTTGAAAATCCAGATGTAAGATGGGAGGTTGAACTAAATTTTCAAAAATGGTTAAGGTTTAATGTATTACAAGATTCGCCTATGGGATATCCAAAAAAAGAATGGAATGGGATAAATATTTCATATCAAAATTGTGATGAAGGGATGTATTTTGGGTGTCCTATTGTTTATCCAGAAAATGATATGCCTTTTCTATTACCTATTTTAAAAGAGGATAAGAAGAGGTTATATAAAATTAATTTACCAGATGTATTTGAAAATCCATTTTATAAAATTGCTTTGGAACACTATTATTATCTTGAAGAAAAAAGGGAAAAATCTGATTTTGAAAATATACCTGTTGGAAAGACAACGATTTTTAGTGGAACTGATGGTCCATTAACTGTTGCCTGCAATTTAAGAGGTGCAAATCAGTTAATGATTGATTTTTATGAAGACCCTCAATATGTATACGATTTACTTTCCTTTATAACTGAAGAGACGATTAGAAGAATAAAAAAAGTTTATCAATTCCTTGGTATTGTCTATCCTCAACAAAGTTGGGGATTTGCAGATGATAGTATTGAATTAATTTCAACTGAAATGTATAAAAAATTTGTTATGCCATATCATATTAAATTACTAAATGAATTTTCAAAAGGTGGACCGAATAGTATTCATATATGTGGAAAAGTTCAAAGACATTTAAAAACATTAAAACAAGAATTAAATATAAAAACATTTGATTTAGGATATCCAGTTGACTTAGGAAAAGCAAGACAAGAACTTGGCGAAGATGTTCTTTTAATTGGGAATATTTCACCAATTCTTTTAAAAAATGGACCTTGCGAGAAAATCAGGGAAGAAGTGAAAAAATTATGTAATTCAGGAGTTATGAAAGGTAAAAAGTTTATACTTCATGATGGAAATAATTGTGCACCACAAACACCTGTTCTTCATTTTGAAACAATGTATGAAGCAGGTAAAGAATTTGGCAAATATAACTA
>JAMWCA010000018.1:9102-14616 GCA_023819545.1 Candidatus Omnitrophota bacterium | reverse complement strand
TTGCTATTTCAGCTTCTCTTTCAAATTGCTTTATAAGTTTATTCCTTTCAACTATGCTACCGCGTAAATATAAAATTTTTATAGCAACAGGATTTCCATAAGGTGGTTTTGCAAGAAAAGAATATGCTTTATAAACTTTTGTGTATAAACCACCTCCAAGATATTCGCTTAGAGTATAACCACCAAAATTTTTATTTCTCATTTTTAAATTTCTGGTTTATCAAGTGAGATTATTTCAATATCATCAACACTTTTAACTTCTTTTTTTAAATTTACAATTGCAATTTTCCTTTCAACTCCATATGCAATAGAAGTAAAAATTGTTAAACATCTATTTTGGAAAATTCTTTCTGGTGCAAATGGGTCATGACTTCTCACAAGAACATTCATCTTTAATTTCTCCATAATTCTAAAAAAATAATCTCTTCCAAAATTTGGTCTTCCTATAAAACTGTTAAGGATATCCCCTTCTTTATCTTTAAAATCACCCCAAACAATTTTAAACCATTCTCTATCTCCAATTTCTATATTATCTATATCTTCTAATTTTTCTACATTTGGCAAAGCTCCATGTAAAGCTATAAAACCATTTCCATATGCACATAGAGGCAAATCAATAAATTTTTCCTTATAAAAATTAAACTCGTCCTGAGTTAAATTTTCCCAGAAATCAGAAGGACTGCATTCAATAATAGGGTACATTTCATGATTCCCTTGGAGTAAGATTAAATTTTCTTTTTTCTCTTTTAAAGAAAGGAGATAATCTATATTTTCTCTTGATTTTGGACCTCTATCAACATAATCACCAAGAAAAAGAAGATAATAATTTTTTTTATTAATAAAATTTTTTACTATTATTCTTGTTGTATCAAAATCACCATGAGTATCACCAACAATAACACATTTACCCTTTTTCGGTAATTCAATTAATTTCCCCATTTTATATCAATTTTCGGGAGGGAGAGAAGGATTAATAGGAACAACTCTTTTTGATTTATTCAATTCTTCTTTTAAAATGCTTTTCGTAGTTAGTTTACCAGGAATTATTGCAAGTAAGACAGAAGTAATTATAAACATAATTGCTAAAAAAGATGTAATTTTATTTAAAATCGCAGGTGTTTCTGCACCAAAAACATTCTCCATCCCTCCTCCTCCGAAAATATTAGCCATTGAAGAACCTTTACCACTTTGAATTAAAACAGAAAATATCAAAAATAGCGAAACTAAAATATGTATTATTAATAACATTATGTACATCTTTTACACTCCTTTAATTTTAATTTTATATCTTATTTTAACTTATGTCAAAAATAATTTCAATCTTCTTTTTTCTGAATTAAAAAAAGAGAAAGAAATATCAAAAACATTCCAGTAAAAACAACTGAAGAAATTTTTTCTTTTAAAATAAAAATTGAAAGAATATAAGTTATAACAGGAGTTAAATATTGAATAGGAGCAAGATAAAAAGGTTTTAAATAGTTAAGAGCCAAAAACCATAAGGTAAAACCAATACCAGTAGGAAAAATACCAAGGTAGAGCCCAGATAAAAAACCATATAAATTATTTCCAAAAAGATTAAATCTTAGGAATTTAACTGATAAAAACAAAATAATTGTTCCAATAAAAGATGCAATAAAAGTGGTTTCAACTGCACCATATTTTTTTGTTGGTTTTTCACCTATTACCGTATATATAGCCCAACATATTGCAGCAAGTAAGGCATAAATATTTATTTTCTCTCCATTCCAAGAAAAAATATTTATATCTTCTTTTATAACAATAGCACATCCAACAAATCCAATTAAAACTCCTAAAACTTTTTCAAGTGTTATTTTGTCTTTTAAAAAGAAAATAGAAATTAAAACAACAAATATTGGATTTGAACTCATTAAAACACTTGAAATTGTTGCAGAAGATGTTTTTAAAGATATAAAAATAAAAGTTGACATTAGAAAAATCCTTGAAATAGCAAGAAATAAAAATCTTAAAGAATCTTTTTTAAAAACAATGAAAATTTTTCTAAATTTAAATTTTATTACAAATAAAAGAAAAAAAGTAGCCCAGAAAAACCGCCAAAATGAAAGAACAATTGGTTCTATAATCTCACCTTGCATTAAAAACTTACTAACAACAAAAACCGTTCCCCACAAAAAAACAGATATTAAACCAAAAATATATCCTTTCAATTTTATTCAATCAAAAACCAATTTGGACTGGACGAGTTGAACTCACCGGCAATTAATGTTCTTATTTCTTTTGTAAATATATCAATTATCATTAAAGATTGTTTTTTATCAATTTTTGAATAGACAATATGTCTTGAATTAGGAGCCCACCATATTTCTTCACAATTCAAATTAGGAATGGTTCTCGTTCTTTTAGTATTTAAATCATATATTGCGAGACCAAAGACGCCTCCTTCAGAATATATATAAGCAATAAAGTTTCCATCCGGAGAAAATAAAGGAGATGTACAGTAACCAGAAATATAACTTATCCTTCTGACACCATATCCATCTCTATCCATAATATATATCTGTGGTTTTCCATCTCTATCAGAAACAAAAGTAATCAATTTCCCATCCGGAGAAAAAGAGGGAGAACTATCAATTTTTCTGTTATCTGTCAATCTTTTTTTTATATTTCCCTCAAAATCAGCTAAATAAATTTCAGGATTCCCAGAAACACTCAAAACAAGTACAATTTCTCTTGTTTTTTTCAATGGAAAAACACATGCATTAAGTCCTGGTTTTGCAATAAAGTTTTCAATCTTTCCTGATGAAATATCAATTTTTGCAAGTTTAGGCCATCCATCTTGATAAGAAACAAAAACAATTTTATTTTTTTCAAGATACCTTGGGTAATTTACAAGATAATCAAGATTTGTAATTTGTTTAAGATTAAATCCATCATAGTCAATCTGGTATATTTGTTTTTTCCCTGTTTTATCAGATATAAATAAAATTTTACTTTTTGCTATTCCTGGTTTTCCAGTTAATTTTTCAACAATATCATCACTTATAATATGACCTAAAAATCTTGGTTCTCCAGAAAGTTTATAACTATTTTCGTATAAAATAGATTTTTCAAATCCATCAGATACTTTTATATTTATCATTTGCTGTTTCTGTTCTCCTGTTATAAATATTTGTGTAACTATCTCTTTCTTTGTTTTTTCAATATCATCTGTAAATTTTACTCCTTCTATGTTAAAATATCCTGAGAACTTTAGGTCTTGAGAGATTGTTTCAACCAATTTATTTATAAAATCATTTTTCTCAACTTTAAAAATTAAAAATGTGTCTGCTTTCTCAACCAAATTTTTTGTAATTTGAAAGAAAATCTGTGTCTGAGAAAAAATAAAAGAAGTAAAAACTAAATAGAATAAAATATTTTTTTTCATTTATCCCTCCGTTTTAAATTCTATAATAATATCAAGATATCTATCTTTTATTTCTTCAGGAAAATTAGGCCAGTTTTTAACAGATTTTATTGCTTCTATTATAGAATTATCAAATTTTTTATATCCTGAACTTTTTTCTATATAAACATTTTCAACTTTTCCATCTCTATAAATTCTAAAAGAAACAATTGCAGACATACCAATTAAATATTCTTTCAATAACCAATTTTCTTCAATTTTTTTTCTAATAATATTAATATACCATGATGGAATTTCAGTTATAAAAGATGGCTTATCAGAATAAGATTCAAAAGTTGGTGTATTTATTTGTATTGATTTTATTTCTGGTATTTTAATGTTTATATTTTGTGAGGAAGGTTTAGAAGGAAGATTTGTTTGTTGCTCTATATTTGAAATTTTTGAATATAATTTCTTTTTGTATTCTTCTGGAGAAAATTTCTCAGTAAATTCTAATTTTTTTTCTATAATTTTTTCTTTTGGACTTTTTATTTTTTCCTCTTTTTTAAGAGAAGGCAAATCTTTTTCCAGAATTTTTATTTCCTTTTTTTCTATAATCTCAGGTATTTCTATTTGTGGGATATTTACAAGTTTCACAACAAAAATATCTCTTTCAAAATCCTTCTTTTTTTGATGTAAAGGGATTATAAAAATAAGGAACAAAGAAAAATGAAACAGAAACGAAACAAAAAAACTTCTTTTCTTTATTCTACTTGTGTAGCAAGACCAATCATATCTATTTTGCATTTTTTTGCTATATCAAGAATTTTAATTATCTCATTATAATAAACTTTTTCATCTCCTTTTATTATTACAGAAACACCTTTTTCCTGACTCTTTTCTTTTAAAAAACTATATATTTCGCTTAGATTCATTCTTTTCCCGCCAACATAATATTGATTTCCAGGAGCAACAGTAATTATAATACTTTGTTCAATTTTCATTTCATAAGGTGCTGATTTAGGAAGATTTACCTCTATTCCCTGTTCAATCATAGGTGCTATCATCAAAAGAATTATTACAAGAGTTAAAGCAATATCAACAAGATTTGTTATATTTATCTGTGCAAATGAAATCCTATTATTTTTGTTTTTCATTTTGTTTTAAAAAAATTTCATTTAAATATTGTTCAATATGTGGTATAAAAAACTCCATTTCATCCATTAGAACCTTTATTTTTTCTTTTAAAAAATTATATCCAACAGCAGCAGGTATTGCAACCATCAATCCTAATACAGTTGTTATTAATGCTTCTGCTACACCACTTGCCACAACTTTTATTGAAGAAGAACCTGTAATTGACATATTAATAAAAGATACTAAAAGACCCCAAACAGTTCCAAGAAGCCCCAAAAAAGGAGCAACTGTTGTTATTGTTGCAAGAGATGTAAGATTTTTTTCAAGGTTATTCTGTTCTTTAATGAAAGCTTTTTCTATATAACTTTTACTCATTTCAAGGGAAAATTTGTTATATCTTATTAAAGTTGTAAGATAGTCAAAAATAGAATAAAGAGGGCAAGGGACTCTTTTTATTTCTTTTTTTGAAAGAATTAAATTCCCTAAATATCTATTTTTTACGTAGGCAGTTCTTATAATAAATAATTTTTCAAAAATTATATACCATGAATAAACTGAAAGAACCCCAAGTATAACAAGAATACCTCTGCAAAAAATATCACTGTGTCTCCATGAAGTAATCCATATATTTCCCATATAATAATTTTATATTTTTTACTAAATAAGTCAAAGATTTAGAAAACTGGATTTGCTTGTCTGCATTTATAAAAGTATAATAAAAATATTAAAAAAGGAGAAAATAGTGCCAACATACGAATATGAATGTATAAATTGTGGATATAAATTTGAAAAATTCCAGAGAATGAGTGAACAACCAGTTTCAGAATGCCCGGAATGTAAAGGAAGGGTAAAAAGACTTATTGGAGTTGGTAGTGGTATAATTGTCAAAGGTTCAACCAATTCTACACGTAAAAGTTCATCTTCTTGTTCAACCTGTTCTGCAAGTTCTTGTTCAACATGTGGTAATAAATAATTAAAGAAAATTAAATTTTTTCATTAATTTTATATTTTCTTCT
>JAMWCA010000018.1:0-9002 GCA_023819545.1 Candidatus Omnitrophota bacterium | reverse complement strand
ATCCTACAGGATTGCCAGCCACAGCCATATCAATACTTAATTCTTGTGTTCTAATTTCTGGACAGGTCTGAGCAATCCATTGAATTTTTCCACCTCCCTCTTTGTATTCGAAAAGAACTCTTAATATAAAATGGTCTGCTCTTCCGATAAAAGTATTAATCCCATTTTTTTCAGCATTTTTTAAAGTTGAATTAATTCTCTCTGTAGTAAAATATTTTTTCATCTTTATATCCATTTCTTTGCTCTGATGAGAAAAACCACTAAAAGGGTTACCACCTAAAATAAACCGACTTATTTTAATCCCTTTCAAATTAATATACTTCATTTTTTCTCCTTTTGCCTCCAAAATTATATTTTAAAACAAAACTTGATGATATTAAAATCTGAGTTTAAAATAAAAATATGGGACTAATAGTTTTTATTCTTGGACTTTTTTTTGGAAGCTTTGCGAATGTATGCATATATAGATTACCAAAAGGAAAATCAATTGTCTATCCGGGTTCCTTTTGTCCTCATTGTAATAAGCCGATAAAATGGTATGATAATATCCCAATTTTAAGTTATATATTTCTTAAAGGGAAATGTAGAAACTGCAAAAAAGTAATTTCGCCAAGATATCCAGTAGTAGAATTGTTAACAGGGGTTTTATTTTTACTTATTTTTAAAAAATTTGGACTTTTTGTTTCTACACCAATTTATATTTTTTTCTCTCTTTGTCTTATTATAATTAGTTTCATTGATATAGATACCTTTTTAATTTCAGATATAATAGTAATTCCTGGTATACTTATCGGTCTCTTGCTTTCTTTTTTGTTTCCTCAAATTCACAATATGAATAGAATAGAAGGATTTTTATATTCTTTTTTTGGTACTCTTTTGGGAGGAGGAATTTTAATTTTTTTAGGTATCGTTGGAAAAATACTCTTTAAAAAAGATGCAATGGGCGGAGGGGATGTGAAATTATTAGGGATGATAGGTGCTTTTCTTGGGTGGAAATCTGTTTTTTTAACATTATTTTTTGGTTCACTTTTTGGAACATTAATCAGTTTAATTTTAATTCTTTTAGGAAAAAGGAAGATTGAAGATTATGTCCCCTTTGGCCCTTATCTTGCAATTGGTGCTTTTATATCAATTTTCTTCAAAAGTAACTATTTTTTAGGTGTTATTTTGATAAATTAATGAAATGAGTATTTCAGCATTGGAAATTGTAAAGGAATTTTTAACTTTAAGTAATTTCTATGTAATTTTAAAAAATGGATTTTTAATAGTAAAAAACTCAGAAAGAGTAAACAGAGAAATTAATGATTTTGTGATAGAAAAAGAAAAAATAGTTTTTATAGATAAAGGTATAATTAAGGTTATATCTTGGCATACTTTAAAATTCACTCCATCTGTGATTAAAAAATTCTCTTCAGAAATTTTTGAAATAGTAGAAGAAAGCGTCTATAAAGAATTGGAAACTTTTTTTGAAAAAGAAAAATATAAAAAAATTCTTGTGATACCAGGACTACCTGCAACAACTTCTCTCAAAAATGAATCTATAAAAATTATGAAAGAAAAGGGAATTGACCATATAATACTTTTCTCTACAATTATATCTGGTTTAATTAATAAAATTGATGAAAGAAAATTATATCAATCACATACATTAGAAACTATTAGAATTCTAAAATTCTATAAATTTCTTTCAGATAAAAGTTTTAACACATTTTTATTTGATGAAAAATGAAAATCACCTTAAACACTCCTTTAAATCAAATAAAAGGGATAGGAAGAGAAAGAGAAAAAATTTTAAAAAAACTCGGGATAGAAAAAGTTGAAGATATTCTTTTTTATTTTCCAAGAAAGTACTTAAATCTCAAAAAAATAACTAAAATATGTGATCTGAAAGAAGACCAAATATATACAATAAAGGCCTCTATTCTTACCAAAGAAGAAAGAAAGACATATGGAAGGGTAAATTATTTAAAAGTTGCAGTAACGGATGGAACAGGAATTTTATATGTCATTTTTTTCAACCAGACATATTTGAAAAACCTTTTTCAAATAGGAGAAAATTTTATATTCTATGGGAAAGTAGAATATTTCAATAAGGAATTTGAAATGATAAATCCATTTTATGAACAATACAATGGGAAAAAAATTGACTGGATTTTGCCAATTTATCCCTTAACAAAAGGAATAACACAAAGATATATAAGAAAGATTGTAAAGGCAGTTTTAAAAAATCTTTCAGAATTCCCTAAAGAAATTTTACCTGTTGAAAGGCGTCTTGCATTAGGTATTTCAAACATTAAACATGCTCTTTTAAATATTCATTTTCCTCTTTCTGAAATTAATCTTGAAAAAGCAAGAAATTACTTAATCTTTAGAGAATTTTTTATTTTACAACTAAATTTATTGTGGAAAAAAAATATTGAACAGAAAACAGAAGAAAAAATTGATATTGATTTAAAACTTATTGAAGAATTTGAAAAATATTTACCATTCAAACTTACAAAAAATCAAAAAGAAATAATGGAAGAAATAGTAGAGGATATAAAAAAGGGAAAACTTATTAGAAGATTAATCTATGGTGAGGTTGGTTCTGGTAAAACAACAATAGCGATTTTTGCATTGTGGTTATTTGCAAAAATAGGTTGCCAGGGTGTTTTTCTATGTCCAACTGAAATACTTGCTCAACAGCATTTTATAAACTGGAATCTTTTCTTTTTAAATCAAAATATTCCTGTTTTCCTTTTAACTGGGAGTTTAAATGAAAAAGAGAAAAATAAATTGAGAGAAGAAATAGAAAAGGGGAATGCAAGTGTAATAATTGGAACACACGCTATTTTGAGTGAAAAGGTAAATTTCAAAAATCTTAAAATTGTGATTGTTGATGAGCAACATAAATTTGGAGTAAAACAGCAGGAAAATTTAAAAGAAAAAAGTAAAAATCTTCATTATATCTCAATGAGTGCTACTCCTATTCCAAGGACAGTTGCTTTAACGTTATATGGGAATATGGATTTTTCAGTCCTCGGAGAAATACCTAAAGGAAAAAGGCAAGTTATAACTTATTTATTTTCAAGTAAAGATAAAGAAAAAATCTATTCATTTATAAAGTATCAAATATCTCAGGGAAAAATTGGATTTGTTGTGACTCCAGCAATAAAAGGAAACGAAAATATAGAATCAGCAGAGGAAAAGTTTAAAGAGATATCCAAAAAATTACCTGAAACAGAAATTGACCTTTTACATGGAAAAATAGAAAAAGAAAAACAAGAAGAAATTTTAAAAAAATTTAGGAATAAAGAAATAAAGTTGCTTGTAACAACAACAATTATTGAATCAGGAATTGATATTCCTAGCGCTTCTTTTATAATAATTGAACAGGCAGAAAGATTTGGACTTGCACAGTTGCATCAATTGAGAGGAAGAGTTGGAAGAGGTGGAGAAATTGGATATTGTTTTTTAGTCGTATATAATGAGGATGAAGAAATAAATAAAAAACTCTCAGATTTTGTTGAAAAAGAGACCGGTTTTGATATTGCAGAACTTGATTTTAATTTAAGAGGCCCTGGAGATATACTTGGAACAAGACAACATGGCATATTACCACTTAAGATAGGTGATATAAAAAGAGATATGGAAATTTTGAAGATAGCAAGAAATGAAGTTGAAAGGATTTTAAAAATTGACCCAAATTTAGAAAAATTAAATTATTTAAAAAAGTTAATAAAATGATTGAAGATATACTTGTTATTATTCCAGCATATAATGAGGAGAAAAAAATTGGACAACTTTTAAAAAATATTAAAAAATATTTTAAAAATATCTTAGTTGTGGATGACGGCTCAAAAGATAAAACTAAAGAAATTTCAGAAAAAGAGAATGTAATAGTTATTTCTCACAGGATTAATAAAGGAAAAGGGGAAGCATTGAAAACTGGATTTAAATATGCTATAGAAAAAAACTTTTCAGCAGTAATAACAATGGATGGAGATGGACAACACTTTCCAGAAGATGCAGCAAAATTTGTTGAAAAATATAGAAAAAAAACAAAAGTAGGAATATGGATTGGTAAAAGAGAGATTTTTTCACCAGATATGCCCTTTTTAAGAAAGATTACAAATCTCTCAATGTCTTTTTTAATTTCATTATTATCATTTCAGTGGATTCCAGATACCCAATGTGGTTTAAGATTAATAAAAATAGATGTTCTTAAAAAGATTAAATTATATACCTCTCACTATGAAACAGAATCAGAAATTTTAATAAAATCTGGTTGGAGAGGCATAAAAATAAAATCAATCCCAATTAAAACTATTTATAGTGAAGAAAAAAGTAAAATTAAACCTATTAGAGATACAGTTAGATTTTTTAAAATGTTAATTTTAATATTTTTTTATCATTTCAAAAAATATGGAAATAGATTTTGAAAAATTAAGAAGAGAAATGGTTGAAAATCAAATAATAAGAAGAGGGATTACCAACAAAAAAGTTATTGCTGCTTTTCTAAAAGTTCCAAGGGAAGAATTTGTTCCAGAACAACTTAAAGAATCTGCCTATGATGATACACCTTTACCAATTGGTGAAGGGCAAACAATAAGTCAACCATATATAGTTGCTTTAATGACAGAATCTCTAACATTAAAAGAAAATGAAAAAGTGCTTGAAATTGGAACAGGAAGTGGTTATCAGTCAGCAATTCTTGCTGAAATTGGATGTGAGGTTTATTCTATTGAAAAAATTGAATCTCTTGCAAAAAAAGCAGAAAAGACATTAAAAAAACTTGGTTATAATGTAAAGATAAAAATTGGTGATGGAACTTTAGGATGGGAAGAATTCAGCCCTTATGACAAAATTATTGTTACTGCTGCAAGTCCAAAAATCCCAAAAACTTTACTTTCTCAACTTAGCAAAAATGAGGGAAAATTAATTATACCTATTGGAGATAGATTTTCTCAGGATTTGATACTTTTTATAAAAAGGGGTGAAAAAATAGAAAAAATTAATCTTGGTGGCTGCCAATTTGTGCCTTTGATCGGAAAAGAAGGATGGGAAGAATGAAAGATATTTTTATAACTCTTGGACTTTCAATGTTACCTATTTCAGAATTAAGAGGAGCGATACCATATGGTTTAAGTAAATCAATCCCTTTTATTACTGTCTTTTTAATTTCTATACTTGGAAATCTTTTGCCTGCAATTCCTCTTTATTTTTTTCTTGAAAGATTGTTAAAATTTCTTGAGAAATTCAGATGGGGCATTAGATTTAATAATTGGTTAATAAGTAGAACAAAAAGTAAATCCAAAATTATAGATATATATAAAACTATTGGGCTCTTAATCTTTGTTGGAATTCCATTACCAATGACAGGGGCATGGACTGGAACAGTTGCTTCTATTATTTTTCAGTTAAAGTTCAAAAATTTCCTAATTGGTATTATTGGAGGAATTTTAATGGCTGGGATTATCGTTTCTTTAATTACCCTTGGAATTAGAAATATTTTATTTTAATTCTGTCTTTTCCAAACCTTCAATTGCAGATATTTTTTCAAAAATTTCGTTTATATTTTGGGATGATTTATATCTAACCGTATATATTAATTCAGTTTTTCCGTCTACTTTATTTTTTACTATTTCATAAGAAATTATTTTTAAATTAAACTTCTCTATTATTTTTTCTATGCTATCTCTCAATTCCTTTTTATCACTCCCAACTATTTTGATAATATTATATTTATCAACCTTAATCTTTTTTTCAAAAATTTTTAAAATGTAAAGGATAACCAATGCTATGAAAGTTAAAAAAATTGAAAAAATATAAAGGTCAACTCCAACCGCAAGACCAATTGATGTTACAAACCATAAACAGGCAGCAGTTGTTAAACCCCTTATCCTTTTCCTATCCTTTATAATAACACCTGCTCCAAGAAATCCTATACCTGTTACAACTCCATATGCAATTCTTGCTGGATCAATCCTTAAAATAGAATCCTGTAAATTTGAAAAAACATGATAAACCTGAAAAGATGAAATTAAAATTGTAGTTGTTCCCATTCCAACTAAAATCATAGTTCTCAAACCAGCTTCCCTGCCATGTATTTCTCTTTCAAATCCTATAATTCCACTCAAGATACCAGACAGCAAAACCTTTCTAATAAATTCAAATTCGTTCATATATTTCTCCTATCAAATATAACTTATCATATTTTTGAAAATAAGTTAATTTCTTCTTTTAGAAATTTAATAAAAACTTTTGTTAATATAAAAATTCATATTTTCTTTTTCCCCAATGAGATTAACATTTTTTTTAATGTCTCCTCACTTATGACATGTTCAATTTTACAAGCATCATTCTTGGCTACATCTTCTGAAACATTTAAAACATCTACTAAAAATTTCAAAACTATTTTATGTTTATTTAAAATCTTTGTTGCTTCTTTATTACCAATGTCTGTCAATTCAATATAACCATATTTTTCCTGTTTTATATAACCTTTTTCTTTAAGAATATTCAAAGCATTTACAACTGATGAATTTTTTACATCAAGTAATTTACTTATCTCTTTTACTCTTGTTACTTTTTTATTGATTGTTAATAATTTAATTGCTTCAAGATAGTCCTCTAAACTTTTCGTAAGCAATTTAACCCCCTTTTAGAAAAGTAAAAATTTGATAGAATAAGGTTGAAAAAAACCAACCGATAAATAAAGACAAAAAAAGAGAAACTAAAGCCCATCTTATTCCAATTTCTTTTCTTAAAACTAAAAATGTAGTGAGACACGGCATATATAATAAACTCATAATCATAAAAGAATATGCTGATAAAGGAGTGAAATAACTACTTAAAGTTTCTGATAAATTTTCAATCCCAAATAAAGTTCCAAAGGTTCCTACTACAAGTTCTTTTGCATAAATACCAAAAATTAAAGCAATTCCTGCTTGCCAAAATCCAAATCCAGAAAGTTTAAAAAATGGAGAAATAAAACTTCCCAATTTACCAATAAAATTAAATTCTGTTCCATATTTATTAGGGTCTGGGAAATAACTTAAAAACCATAAAATTAAAGCTCCAATAAATATAATAGTTCCTGCTTTTTTTAAAAAATACTTTGTCCTTGTCCATCCTTCAAAAAATACATTTTTCCAATAAGGCATTCTAAATGGGGGTAATTCAATAATAAGAGGCAATGATTCCTGTCTAAGAAAAACTAAACTTAAAAACTTTATACTTAAAATCCCTATTATTATACCGAGAGAATAAAGAGAAAAGATAATAATCCCCTGTTTTTCTTTGAAAAATAAACCTGTAAAGAGGAGATAAACAGGTAATCTTGCAGAACAACTCATAAATGGAATTGCTAAACATGTTAATATTTTATCCCTTTTATTTTCTAAAATCCTTGTCCCCAATATTGCAGGAACATTACAACCAAATCCTAAAATAAGTGGTATACTACTTTTCCCATGAAGTCCAATTTTATGCATTAATCTATCTGAAACAATTGCTGCTCTTGCAATATAACCTGTGTCTTCTAAAATTGCAAAAAATAAAAAGAAAAGAAAGATATTAGGAACAAATAAAACAACAGAACCTACTCCTGAAATTATTCCATCTGAAATTAGAGAATTCAACCATACTGGTAAAGATAGATTCATAAAAACATTTTTTAAATTTTCTAAAATTGTTTCTACAAAATCTTGAATTGGTTTACCTAAAATAAAAACAAGATTAAAGAGAAAAAACATAATTAAAAGAAAAATTAGTGGACCTGATAAATTATTTGTTAAAATTCTATCAATTTTTTCGGTCAATTCAATTTTTATCTCTTTCTTTCTCTCAACTATTGCCTCTCTAACAATTCCATGGATAATAGCATACCTTTTTTCTATTAAAAGATTTTCAATTTGTTTTCCCAATTTTTTTTCCAGATTTATTATAATTTCTTCAATTTTTGAAAAATCAATTTTTTTCTTCACTATTTGTATAAAATATTCATCTTTTTCTAAAATCTTTATCGCAAGAAATCTAAGTGGATAATTGAAAAAAGAAGAAGTTAATTCTTTTTCAATCTCAGAAATAACTTTCTCAATTTCGTCTCCATAATTAAATTTTATGTTATCATAAGTTTGTTCTTTAGATTTTTTGTAAATCATTTCTTTTAATTCATCTATCCCAATATTTTTATTCCCAATAGTTTTAACAAATTTAATTTTTAGTAATTTCTCAAGATGTTCAATATCATAATCAATTCCTTGCTTTTCTGCTAAATCAATCATATTTAAGTCAACTATAATGTTTTTATGAAGTTCTGTCAATAAAATTAAAAAATATAAACTTCTTTCAAGATTTGTAGCGTCCGCAATTAAAAGTAAAACATCAACTTTATTCTCAGTTAGAAAATCAACTGCAATCTTTTGGTCTTCACTTTCTCCTGATAAATTATATGTTCCTGGTAGGTCAATAATATTAAATTTTATATCTTTGTAAATATAGTAACCTTCTTTTTTCTCAACTGTAACACCAGGCCAGTTCCCAACCTGCTGTCTCGTTCCAGTTAGAGCATTAAATATTGTTGTTTTTCCAGTATTTGGATTACCTGCAATTCCAACAACTTTTTCTTCCATTTTTCACTCTATCTCATCAACAATTATACTCATTGCTATACCATAACCTATACCAATTCTAATATTCCCTTTTTTAATTATCACAGGACCTGGACCAGGTTTTATAACTTCAATAACATCTCCAATAAAAATACCTAATGTACTCAATTTTTTTAATCTTTGTCTACCCACTTTTTGAACTTCAATTATCCTATATTTTCCCTCTTTTACCTCGGCTAAACTTTTCATTTTTTGTTTTTAAAGTTAATTATATCTAAAAAAGTTAGATATGTCAAATTTTTAACTCTTTCGGGTTAGGACATAGTATCCAGGTAGATAATAAAATATGGTATAGAAGGAAGGTTGAAGTTTTTATTCCAGCTAATAGGGAAAAGTTAAATTGGTTAA
>JAMWCA010000160.1 GCA_023819545.1 Candidatus Omnitrophota bacterium | reverse complement strand
TTATAAATTTGACTTGATAAAAGAGATAGAAGTTATATGAGAAGCGATTATAGTTTAGAAGGATGGTGTTTTGTTAATTTCCTTTCACTTCTATATTATTACAAAATTTATCGCAAATTATCTGAAAAAGAACTTTTAGGGAAATATAGTGTGGTAGATGTGTTATTATATTTAAGTAGATGCAGGAAAGTAAAATTGCTACTCATTGGCTGACACCGGAAATACCAAAACAAACAAGGAATTTAATAGAGAGTTTAGGACTACATATTACTAACAAATTAGGAAAAAGTTAGGGTTTAAATTTCTTTCAAATTAATTTTTACGATTATACTACCCGAAACTTCAAAAGATTGTTTGTATTGTGGTATATACTGGCTTAAATCAACTTTTGTCTTTATATTCTCTCCTTTTACTGTAAAATTTTGCTCAATTATTTTTCCTTTTTCTATATCAAAAATAAGTTTTCCATTCCCTTTTATCTGGTCTTTCTCAAGAGTAAGAATTAAATATGCTTTATTTTCTTCAATTTTTTCAAAAGTATAAATAAGTTTACCTTTTGTAAAAAAAACAGGTATCATTATTTGTTTTTCCCATTTTTCTCCAATTTTAATTTTTTGTTCTGGGAAAACAGGAGTAAATGACTGCACATAAATATTAAATGTATTAGAATCAAATTTTGAAAAATCTATACTTAATGGTATTCTATCTATTCCTAAAATATACTCAGACAAACTTTTTTGAATAATCTTTACAATTTCAGAAGAAATTTCTTCAAGTCCTAAACTTTCAAGTATCTTTCCTTTCGGATTTCTTTTTAAAGTTGCTGTTTTATTAGAAATATCAATTTTAATATTATTCAAACTACCTTCCATAAATTTTAATTTTAGAATACCGTTATTGTTTTCATCCACTTCACACACTTCTTCTTCAAAATCTATTATGATTTTTCCTTTTTTTTCACTATATTTGCCTGAAATATTTAATTTTTCAAGATTTTCAATTTTTAATCTATAGGAAGATATATCTCCTTTTTTGTAAATATATTTAAGGTCAAATTCTTTTGGTGTTTCTTCCTGAGCAAATATATAAAAATAAAATAGACCTAAAATCAAAATCAATAACTTTTTCATTACTCACCTCCATTTTTTCCATTTAACATGTCCATCTAAATATAATATATTTATTCCATCTAAGTGAAAGTAATTATTCCAACCACTCTGTCTTAAAGGTGGATCTGCAAGTAACCATATATTTGAAGAACCAAAATTCCCTTCCTCATCAGTCCATTGGCCATCTATAAGTTTTCCTTTTACTCCTGGGTCACCCGGTGGTGGATTTGTATGAATTATATAAGTTGTATGTGGTAAAAATACACCACCATAATACTCCTCAGAGAATTTCTCAATATATTTTTTACCTTCAGGGCAATAATAAAAAGATGGTGAAATAGGCCAAGATAGGATATCTATATTAATTAATTTTCTTTCAAATATTGGTCTTATAAAATTAGTCCAGTTTATATAACAAAAAGGGAAAATTTCTGCTAACCCTATTTCTCTTGGAGGGATTCTTCCATCATAGTCATTTGCGTATATTAAAAATCCTTGATATAATTGTTTTAGATTATTCATACAAGATATCTGTCTTGCTTTACTTTTTGCTTTACCTAAAGCAGGTAAAACCAATGCTGATAAAATTCCTATAATTGCAACCGTAACAAGTAATTCTATTAAAGTGAACCCTTTTTTCTCCATTTATTTAAAAATTTTCATATAAATTGAAGTTATTATCTCAGGGAAATTCATCACTTTTATTTTGAAATCGCTTTCTGAAAAAAGTTTATTATAGTTAATTTCTGAAAAATTTAAGAATATTTTATTTTTATCTTTTTCTCCTTTTAAAGTTATTGAAGAGGGTAAAAATGATAAAAGATTGACTTGTTTATCAGGTATAGAATAAGTTAATATCAATTCAATTTTCTCTTTATTATTAATAACTCTAATTTGACTAAAAGTGAAAAATTTATCAATTATTTCAATATTTAAAAGATTTTGGTCTAAAGGATAACTATAAATAAAAATTTTAAAATTATCTCTTTGTATTTCTTTTTCAAACTTTATTTTTTCCTTTATATATTGCTCATTGACAAGAAGATAATCTAAAAATTTTGAAAGCAAATGAATAGATAAAGGACCTGTTTCAGTACTTATATTTTCTTGATATGAAATTTTTGTAAATTTTTCTATATTTTCTTTTTTATCTCTCATAATAATTCCCATAGAAGGAATCAAAATTTCAATATCATCTTTAACTTGTGAAAAAACTATACTATCAAGATTGGAAAAAATATAAAGATATAAATGTGAAAATTCCAGTTTTTCAGATTCAGGTGAAATCTTTCCTTTTAAGTAACCATTTATTTTAAGATTTTGTGGAAGTTCTTTTTGAAAAATTTTATAAAATGGTTCTTTTAAATTTTTAAATGTATTTTCTGAAAAATTGAGTTCTCCATATATTTTACTTTCTATTGTCTCTATTCTTGAAAACTGTGCTTTCCCTTTCAAATTTTTAAGTTGATTAAAAAAATTATCAATTACCTCATCTGAAAAACAAATTGTAGCGATTTTTAAAAAAATAAATAAAAATTTAACCTTCTCCATTATTACCCTCTATATTTAGATTTATGGTAAACAACCTTAAAAGTTTATTTATCTCTTCTGTAAACTTTATTGTCTCCTCTAATTTTAAAGGTTGAGAAAATTCCTCTAATTTTTCTTCCCTTATATTTTTTTCAACTAATTTCTCTTTATTTGAATTTTGTTTTTTTATATATTTAATTTCAATTTTTTCTTTTTCTGTAATTAAGGGCTGATTTTCTATATTTCTGTAATTAAAAGCAACCATATTTTCTTTATGCAAATTTAATTTATGGATGAAAAATAAATTCAAGAAAACAAGAACAATAGTTAAATAAACAA
>JAMWCA010000017.1 GCA_023819545.1 Candidatus Omnitrophota bacterium | reverse complement strand
CAATGAAACTTTTAATGGGAGATATAGCAGCAGTTGTAGAAGGATTAAAAGAAGCAAAAGTTAAAGAAATTTATGTTCTTGATGGTCATAATGGTGGTAATAATTTTATTCCTGAATTAATGGTCCCGGGTGTTAAATATATCACAGGATATCCGAGACCAGGTATTTTATATGGACTTGATGAGACATTTAATGGAATAATTTTACTTGGTTTTCATGCAAAAAATGGAACTCCTGATGGCGTTTTACATCACACTCAGAGTTCATCATTAGAACTGAAGTATTTTTATGATGGAATTGAAAGAGGTGAAATTTTCCAAGCGGCAGTTATTGCAGGTCACTATAATGTTCCAGTCATACTTGTGACAGGAGATGAAGCAACCTGTAGAGAAGCAAAAGAATTACTTGGAAATAATTTACCAACAGTCGCAGTAAAAAAGGGGATAAGTAGAGAAGCAGCAATATTATTGTCACCGGAAGAAACAAAAATTTTACTTAAAGAGGGAGCAAAAAAAGCAGTAAAAATGTTACCAAAATTAAAACCATACAAGATAAAATTCCCAGTAAAATTAAAAATAAGAAGAATTGGACCAGAAGGAGCAAGCCCTGAAAATCCCTATTTTTCGGAAAAAGAAGTAATTGTAGAAAGTCCTCTTGATATTTTAACAGGAAGCCAAAAATAAATTTTATTAAAAAGTCAGACCTCGCTAAAAAATTAACAAATTATTCTTTGTTCAGTTATTATTAAGTCAACTTTTTCATCACTCTCATCAACTGGTAACTTTTCATTTATAACTTGGAATTCAAACGAAAAACCTATTTTTAATATTTTCTTTGGCAGATTTTTTAGATACCTATCATAAAATCCTCCTCCCATTCCAATTCTATTTCTATAAATATCAAACGCAACACCAGGGACAATTACCAAATCTATATTTTTTATATCAACAGGTTTTAAAAATTTTGGTCCTGGGATTCCTTTAATCTCTGTTATTTCTAAAAATGTTTTAATTTCGGATGGTATTATTATTTTCTTTTTCCAATCTATATATGGTAAACAGATAATTTTCCCATCTTCAAAACTTTTTTTTATTATTAAATCTGTTTTAACTTCTCTATCAAAATGAAAATATGTAAAAATAACTTTGGAATTTATATAATAATTTGTTGAAAGAAATTTTTTTTGAATTTTTAAACTTTTTTCTTCCCAGATTTTGGGTTCAAGTTGTTCCCTTACTTTCTTTATTTTTTGTCTTATTTCTATTTTCTTTTGATTCATTTTTAATTTTTTCAATCTCCTCAAGAAATTTTTTTATTTTACTTTCATAACCAATATCTTGTGGGAAATAAAATTTTTTCTCACTTTCTCTATATTTCTGAACTACATAATGACCTTGGTAGTCATGAGGATATTTGTAACCTTTGCCTCTACCAAGTTTTTCAGCTCCTTTATACCCTGTGCCTTTTAAATGATTTGGAACTTCCTCTTCCCTTTCAGTTTCAATATCTTTTATTGCATTTTCAATTGCAATATATGCAGAATTACTTTTTGGAGCTGTTGAAAGATAAATAACTGTCTGTGCAAGAATTATTCTTGCTTCTGGCATACCAACAACTTCAATTGCTTGATAACAGGCATTTGCAAGAATAAGTGCACGAGGGTCTGCATTCCCTATATCTTCAGAAGCAAATATCAACATTCTTCTTGCTATAAACCTTGGGTCCTCTCCACTTAAAATCATTTTGGCAAGATAATATAAAGCACTATCAGGGTCTGACCCTCTCATACTTTTTATAAACGCTGAAATTGTGTCATAATGAGCGTCTTCCTTTCTATCATAAATAAAATATTTATCTAAAATTTCCTTAGTTTTATCCATATTAACAACAATATAACCATCTTTCTCCTTCTCGGAAGTCAATACACAAAATTCAAGAGTATTTAATGCTTTTCTTGCATCACCTTGGGACTTTTTACATATATATTCAATTGCATCCTGTGTTATTTTAATTTTATAATTTCCAAGACCTCTTCTATCCAATAAGGCCCTTTCTATTATCTTCTTTATTTCCTCTTGACTTAATGGTTTAAACTCAAATACAAGAGACCTTGAAAGTAAAGGAGTATTTATATAAAAATATGGATTGTGAATAGTTGCACAAATCAATGTTATTGTTCCTTCCTCAACATCCTTAAGTAATGCATCTTGTTGAAGTTTATTAAAATGTGAAATTTCATCAAGAAACAAGATAGTCCCTTTCCCTTCCAATTTTAATAGTTCTCTTGCTTCTTTCAAAACATCTCTAACATCAGAAGTCGTAGCAGTTACCGCATTGAGTGAAACAAACTTTTTCTTTGTCATATTGGCTATAATCATAGCAAGAGCTGTTTTACCACAACCAGGTGGCCCATAAAAAACCATTGATGGAATTCTATCACTTTCAATTATTTTTCTCAATGGTTTTTTCTCTCCAAGTAAATGTAATTGCCCAACAAAATCCTGAAGTTTTTCTGGTCTAACCCTTATTGGAAGTGGTAAAATTTCAATATTTTTCTCAATTTTAGAATTGAAAAGTTCCATATTTCACATTTTTGAAACAATTAATTCTCCAATAATTGCAAGGTCTTCTATTTCAAAAATTTCACTTGCTTTTTTATTAAAGAAAATTTTTATATCTGCTGGAAATTCATCATCTTGAGGAATTAATTCTAAAATGTAGTAAATTTCAGGGAAAATTTCAAATTTAATTTTAAAATTTGAAATTTTCTGCCCTCCTATTGAAATCCCTTTTTCCACAAATTTTTCTGGATTTTCACTATACCTTTCAATTAATGGTAAATAAACTCTTGAATATATTGATGGAAAATAGAAAGGTCCCTCATTCAATTCCTTAAAACTTATGATTTCATCATTTAAAAAATCTTGTTCTGTTTTTTTTCTCAATAAATAATGTAAAATTAAAATTTTTTCTTTTGTTTCTAATTCTGGTTTAAAATTTTTTGAATTTAAATCAATTTCTATCTCTTTCCCAAAATATATAATTTTTACTTGTCTTTTTTCTAATTTTTCTGAAATTTCCTTCCAAAGATTATCTAAAACATATACATATGAGTTTTTCATTTCATAACTTTAAATAAGAATCTGAATATATTGATTTACCCTGTAAAACATAAACAGTTTTTACATAATTTTTTTCATGTTCAGATAAACTGGAAATATCAATTTCACCATCCATTGCTTTCCAAATCAAATTCTTTATATCTTCCCTTTGATGATTTATAATTGAAACTAACTCTTTATCATATGCATCAACAATTGCACTATCCATTCCATATTTCCAAAGCATTACAAGATAAGTTCTATTTAAAAGCCCTCTTAATTCATTTAAAGCACCATTTGAAACATTTGATAATCCACAGGTTGAATTACAATCTGGAAAAAGTTCTTTAAACATTTTCATAAATTCAAGTGTTGCAACAACCTGTTCCTGTTGAAATCTAACTGGTAAAACAATCGGATCAAAATAAACCTTATCATGAGAAATTCCATATTCATCAATTTTAGCAAGAAAATTTGCAGCAATAGCACCTCTTTCATTTTCATCTCTTGGCATTCCTTCCTTACTGAGAAGTAACCCAATAAATTTACAGTTATATTTTTTAACAAGTGGTAATAATTCTTCCATTCTTTCTTCAACCCCTTGGATTGAATTTATTATTGCCTTTTCTCCTTCCATCTCAAGACCAACTTTCAACGCCTCTATATTTGTTGTATCAATAGATAAAGGTAAATCACAAACTTCTCTTATTGCCTTTATCAGCCATTCAATTAAAAATGGCCCATCTTTTCTCGCAGGTCCAATATTTAAATCAAGATAGTGCATACCATTATTTTTACTTTCAACTGCTATTTTTTGAATTAGTTCTTTTTTTCTATTTACCATTGCTTCTTTAATCTTTTTATTCATAATATTTATATTTTCACCTATCAATATCATTTTATCCTCCTATTTAAATTTCAACATTCTTTAAAAAAGAAGGTATATGTGCTGCTTCTCTTGGACCTAAAACAATTTTCCATTCAGGCAGTGCTTCTTGAAGTTCGCCATAAATCTGAGCAACTACCCCAGGAATAATTAAAACTTTTTTATTTAATTTTTCTCCAATTTTTGTCTTTTTAACAAGATTAGCAATAGTTTCAGCATTAAATTTATCAGCAGCCCACGCAGTTAAAACAGAAAGTCCTTCGGTATCCTGTATTAAAAGATAAGAAGGAACTTTTGAATTTTCTATTTCACCTGAGACAATAAAATAAGTAAGGGAAAAATTGGTCGTAACGAATACTGGAGAATTTTCATTGGGTTTTCCTATTTCATAAATACCTTCTGTTGTTGTCATTGGTCTTTGTGGATCAGTATAAATATTCAATCTTTCAATCAAAAGTGGAAAAAGGACTTCTCCTCTTATTTTTGAAAGTAAAACAATACTTCCATATTTAGCAACAAAAATACCTGCATAAATACCTTCTTTTAAATAATCATCTGTTAAAAATTCGGGAATAATTAAAATTGGAAAACCCACACTTCTTATTCTTTTTAAAATTGCTCCTCTTCTTATGTAAATAACATTTTTAAATAGTTCTGAAATCTCTTTATTTTCTGGATAAATTATAATATCCTCAATCCCTTTATTCTGAACTTGTTCAACATTTTTTGTTATTTCTTCAAATGAATTTCCTCTTATAATGATTGGTAATTGATTTTCTTTGGCCAAATTAATTAAGTGCTCAGAAATATTCATAGAAAAAATAATTGGTCTAACCTCCTTACAGATATCAACTGCTTTTTTTAGATTTTCAATATTATCACTTATAAGAATTAAATTTTTCCCTGTATTGAATGATTTCTCAACAATATTTATGAATTTCCCAAGGTTTTTATCTTCAATTCCAATAAATTCTCCTTTCAGTACTAATCCAACCCTTTCATATTTAAATTCAATTAAATTTTTTATTTCATTATCAATCTCTTCATCGCTCATATCCTCTTTAATTAAAACACCAATTCCTGTTGGATTATAAAATGTTTTTTCGTGCCTATATAAAACAGTTTCACCTCCAAGATTTATTTTTTCCTTGTTTCCAACAGTTATTGTTTTTATAGGAGGTGCACTTTCTGCTTCTAATTGTTTTTTCCCTTCTTCACTAACATATGGACATTTTGTAAGTTCTACTTTTCCTATAGCAACCTGCATTGCAAAAGCAAGACAAGTTGGAAATCCACACTCTTTACAATTTGTTTTTGGGAGATACTTGAAAATGTCAAGTGGTTTTAAAGCCATATCCCCTCCTTTTTAATCAATCAATATTATAGAAAATTTCTATTTTTTATCCAATTTTGAAATTTTTTACAGATTTAATAGTTTTTACAGATTCCTTTCAAGTATTAATTTTTTTATAAATTCACTAACTACTATATAAGCGATAGAATCTTCTGGTAAATTCAAAATCCCTTTATTTTCTTCTGAAAGTTTATAAATCTCTTCATCAAAAGGCAGTTTAAAAATTATAGGAACTGGAAAATTTAAATTATCCAAATTTTTCTTATATAGAAATTCGTTTAAAACAAGGTATACCTTTTTTATATTTAATTGAAGAGAATTTATCATTTTATATATACTTTCTGCTGTTCTTAAAGAAACTTTATCACATAAAGATACGATAAAAAGTATGTCAAGGTCTCCAGATGTTCTTCTCGCCATATGTTCCATCCCTGCTTCATTATCCATAACAACAAACTTGTAATTTATTTCTAACTTTGACATCCATTCTCTTAATAGATTATTTGCATAGCAATAACAACCAGGTCCTTCAGTTCTACCCATAACAAGTAAGTCAAAACCTTCTTCTTCTTTTATCGCTTCTTGAATTTTTATTTCAAGGTATTGTGCTTTTTCAATCCCATATGGCAAATTATTTTTGATTTTTTCAATTTCGGTAACTATTTCTACAACTGAACGAGGACTTTTTATACCAAGATTTTCAGCAAAATTACTATTTGGGTCTGCATCAACAGCAAGAATTGGTTTTTGTTTCATTCGCAACAGAGAAAGAAGAATCAACGAAGCAAGAGTTGTTTTTCCTGTCCCCCCTTTTCCTGCAACACCAATTTTTACCATTTTGTCTCCTTTTAAAAATCAGTATGAGGGATAAAAAGTGATTTTAAATATTCTTCCATATAAATTGGACTTCTTGATAAATCAATATAAGTAAGTTTCTTAATTATTTCTTCTGATAAATTTCTAAATTTTTCACTAAATAAAAACATTTCTGCTCCAATTAAAGATGTATTTCCAAGAAATTTAAATCTTTCAATAGGCAAATTTGGAAAAAGTCCTATTTCTATTGATTTTTCAATATCAATATGGTAACCAAATCCACCAGCAATATAAAATCTTTTAATATCATCTACTTTAAGACCAAGTGTTTTGATGACTGTAGAAATTGCAGAATAAATTGCTCCTTTTGCTCTTATTAAATTTTCTATATCTGGTTTTGTTATAACTATTCTTTTCCCATCCTTGCTTTCATAAATTATAAACTCTCTAATCCCTTCATTTTCAACTATTCTTTCGTTTTCAACTATAAAATTACCATTCCTATCTATAATTTTATTTCTATAAAGTTCTGCAAGAAGTTCAATATATCCTGAACCACAAATTCCAATTGGCTCTTGTTTTCCTATCGTTTCAAAAAAAATCTCTCCATTTTTTATAATAACTTTTTGTATTGCTCCATTTATTGCTCTCACTCCATTTTTCACTCCACTCCCTTCAAAGCATGGACCAGCAGAAGCAGCACAACAGGTTAAAAAGTCCTTATTTCCAACAACTATTTCTCCATTTGTTCCAATATCTACAAAAAGAGAAAGTTCATTTTCCTTATATATACCAGAAACTAAAATTCCAGATGTTATGTCCCCTCCAACATAAGGATATCCACCAGGAACAACAACAACAATTCCATTTGGGTTTATTCTTATTCCTATCTCTGTAGATTTAAAAACAGGAAAGATATTCGCAACTGGAATATATGGCTCTTTTCTTAAAAAAGATGGATTTATCTTTAAAAGTAGATGAACCATTGTCATATTTCCTGAAATTGAAACAGATTTTATATCATTGATTAAAACATTGGACTTTTTAGAAAGATTTTCTATTATTTCATTTATTGTTTCTAAAACTACCTTATGTAATCTTTCAAGACCACCTTCCCTTTCTGCATAAACAATCCTTGAAATAATGTCATCACCAAAAGATGCCTGTTTATTAAATGTCATCTCTTTTTTTAAAATTTCTCCTTTATTCATATCAACTAAACTTGCTGAAATTGTTGTTGTCCCAACATCTACAGCAACACCATAATTTTTTTCTAATGTATCTTTTGGTTCTATATCTACAATTTCAATTTTGTCTTGATTTTCAAAAATACTAACTGTAATTTCCCAAGAACTTTTCCTTAATATATTTGGTAATTTTCTTAAATTTGAAATATCTATATTAAAACTTTCTTTTTTTGTAATTTTCTCCAGTTCTCTTTTTAATCTTTCATAATCACTCAAGGTATCATCAAAATTTGGGAAAGGTAATTTTAAAAATATCTTTTTTACAACTGGACAGAGTGGAAAAGTATTTTTTAAATTAATCAAAAAATGTTCAAAATCTTTTATCTTTTCAGAATCTTTAATTATTTTTTCTGGTATGATTGTGTGAGGTAACAATTCAATTTCAATATCGCTGAGAATAGTTGTTTTACAAGCAAGAAAGATATTATTGGTTTTCTCTTCATCAGAAATTTTATCAGTTGGTTCTGAATAAAAATCTCCTTTCAAAATCTTTATTTTACACTTACCACATATACCCTTTCCACCACAAATTGAAGTAATGAAAATGTTATTCTTAATTAAGCAAGATAGTAAATTACTCCCTTTTTCAACAGTTATTTTTTTATTAAATGGCTTGACATTTAAATTAACAAATTTTTTCATTTCATAATTTCTTCAATATTTAAATTCTTTTCTATAAGATTTTTAGCAATTTCTATCTTATCTAAATCATGTTCAGTAATTTTAACAACAAGTTCATTAATTTTTGATGCCACTTCATATGTCCCTTCTTCTGCTATGATAGTAGGAAAATCATATTTTTTAATTAAATCAAGTATTGTCTTATGAGGATATAAACCACCTGTTAGAACAATTCCTTTAATAAGATTTTGCATAGATGTAGAAAGAGCCGCAAGTATAATATCTTCTCTGTCCCCGGGAGTTATCAATAAAGAATCAGTTCTAAAATGGTCAAGTGCATTTCTTGGAGTCATTGCTCCTACAACAATATTTTTTATTTTTTCTCTCATTTTGTTCCATCCAGTAATTATTTTTCCATCAACTGCATCGCATATTTGAAAAAGATTTGGATGTGTTAAATCAGAAACAAAAGGAATAAGACCGAGAAGTTTTAAATCTATTTTTGTAAAATATTTCTGTAGATAATTTTCAAGGACATCCCTTTTTTCTTCAAGAATTTTATTTATAATTACTCCTTTTACAGGGACGCCTTTTTCTTTAAAAAGTGAAAGATTTAAAGTTATTTCATCTGCTGGTTTACCTATTCCACCGATGGAAATTATAATGACAGGAGAGTTGAGTATTCTTGCAACTTCTGCGTTATTAAGGTCAAATATTGAACCAACTCCAGCATGACCTGTCCCTTCTATAAGAACGAGTTCTTTATTCTCAGAAATTTTTTTATAACTTTTAATAATTTTATCAACAAGTTCTTGTCTATTTGGATTATCAAGATAATTCCTTGTAAATCCTTCTTCAACAGCAATTGGATTCATATCTTCAAGATTATCTTCTAACTTACATATTTTTTTTATCAGAACAGCATCTTTATCTACTTTTTTTCCATCTATATTTAAATATTTTTGGCCAACTGGTTTTATAAATCCAATTTTATCTATGTACTTTTTTAATACAAGAAAAAGGCCAATACTTATGACTGTTTTACCATCGTTTTGTCTTGTTGCCGCAATAAAAATGTTTTTCATATAAAGATTATAATACAAAACAAAATTTCTAACAATTTTTAAAAATGATTTAAGATTGATAAAATTACTATTATTCAGCAGGTATTTCAATATAATCTTTACCTTGAGTAAGAATTTCCCAGTTTTCTTTTTCCCCTTTTAAATGATAATCAAAAAAACTTTTAACAAAATCTAAGGCCTTATTTTTAAAACCTAATCCGTGTCCACCATCTTTTATTTTAACAAGTATCACTGGAATATTATTCTTCTTCAATTCATTATAAAAAATATAACTTTGAGTATAAGGAACAACATTATCTTTATCTCCATGCATAATTAAAAATGGAGGACAATTTTTATTAATCTGGTAAAAAGGGCTTGCTTCTTTTAACTTTTCCTCCAAATTTTCAAGATTTTCACCAAAAAGTTCTATATATGTTTTATAAATTATTCCATCTTTTTTAGATTTTTCAAAAACAATTAAAAAATTAGATGGACCAAACCAATCACAAACAGCATTAACCCTACTTGAATAATCTTCCCATCCTCCCTTCCCTTCAAACTTTTTAAGATCTTCAGTTGTTCCAAGTAATGATGCAAGATGTCCTCCTGCTGAAGCTCCCCATACTCCAATTTTTTCTGAGTCAATATTATATTTTTCAGCATTAGCCCTTAAAAATCTTATAGCACATTTACAATCCTCAATTTGTGCTGGAAATTTTGCTTCACCACTTAATCTATAATTTATACTTACACAGAAATACTGATTTTCTGCAAAAGGTATTAATTTAAAAAATCCTGTTTTTTTTATCCCCTCCTTTCCATCCCCCTCCATGAATAAAAACAATAACAGGCAATTTCCCTTCTGCTTTTTTAGGTCTTATTATATCAAGATACAAATTTTTACCATCAACATTTCCATATACAACATCTTTAATAATTTCAACATTTTCAGGCAGTTTTATATTCTGAGAAAAAACAAAAATAGAAAAAGAAAACAATAAACCGAATAAGATTTTCTTTTTCATTCTCTCTTCCTTCTTAATTTAGACATTCTTAAAAGAATAAAAGTTTATTCTAAAAACAGATTGTCAAAATGTAACTGGCTCAACGCTCCCGAAATGCCACCTACGAGGTGGGGATGGTTATGTAAAGATTTGTTAATCCAAGTTCTTTTGCTTTTTTCACTACTTTTTTATATTCTTCAAGAGTCACCCTTCTTGCAATTTCTGGATAATCAAATGCCTTATAATATGGTGTATATTGAGACATAATGTTTATATAAGTATCTTTTGGTAAGTTTTCTGCTATCCATTTTAATATTTCTTCTGAACCCGACACATTATTTGGCATAACAAGATGTCTTATCATTAGTCCTCTGTATATAATCCCATCTTTTTCTGGTTTTGCTACTCCAACCTGCCTATGCATCTCAAGTATTGCTTTTTTTGTAATTTCTGGATAACTTTCTGCTCCTTGTGAATATTTTTTGGACATATTTGGGTCCCAATATTTAAAATCTGGTAAATATATATCAACAACTCCATCAAAAAATTTAAGTATCTCAACTTTTTCCCACCCACATGTATTATAAACAATTGGTAATCTCAAACCTTTTCCTGCTGCTATATCAATCGCTTTTAAAATATGGGGTGAATAATGTGTTGGTGTTACAAAATTTATATTATGACATCCCATTCTTTGAAGTTCAAGCATCATATCTGCAAGTTCTTCAATCGTTGTTCCGTATCCTTTCCCAAGATGACTTATTTCCCAGTTCTGACAGAATATACATCTTAAATTACAATGGGTAAAAAATATTGTTCCTGAACCGCCTCTTCCAACTAATTCCCTTTCTTCTCCAAAATGTGGAAAGTAAGATGAAACAATAAGTTTTGTCCCAGGAGCTCGACAGAAACCTATTTGTCCTTTAAGGCGATTTACTCCACAATTTCTTGGACATAAAGAGCATCTTTCCATTAAATTCCATAATTTTTCTGCCCTTTCTTTTAACTGACCTGATTTGTGGAGTTTTAAATAAGATGGCTCAAAATTAGAAATAAAAGAAGTGAACATTTGCTCAGATTTTTCTATTTTTTTGCTTTTTTCATTTTTGAAATTTAAAGATATAAAAACCATAGATATAAAAACACTTAAAAACAAAATAAATTCTTTAAACTTCCAATACCTCATATAATTTATTATACCTTTTTTATAAAGGCAAATAAACTAAATATTTTAACCAAAAAAACAATTAAGCAAGAATTTAAAACTCCCAAAACAGGGAATAAAACAAGACATCCTAAAAGACCTCCAATACATCCACCCAATAAATCACTACAATAAAGAATTCCTGCTGTTTTCCCGACATTATCTTGATTTTTTAAATATATAATATTTCCGATAGGGAACTGAATTCCAGCAAGAAAACCACTTACAAGGGATAATAATGGAAAAATGAATATAATAAAATGAAAAGGGTGAATAATAAAACTTAATTTAGAGAAAATTATAATGAAAAGGGGAAGTAATATAGAATAAAAGATTATGAGTATTTCTGTTAATTTAAAAATCTTCAAAGGTTTAATATTATATTTTGATATTAAATTGGCTAACAATGCTCCTATTATTAAACCGCCCATGAAAAAAGTAGTTAAAATTCCAATCAAATGAAAAACATATCCATAAATTACCTGAAAAGAAAAAATTATCATCAAATTAAATATCATAACAGAAAAACCAGTTGAAAATATACAAAATGGAATAGTATAAAATGTCTTTTTGTTTTTTCTTTCTAAAATTAAGATGAGTAAAATCAATAGAATAAAAATTAAAATCGGTCCAATTTTTAATTTTTCAACGAATTTGAAAATATGTCTTATATACGGAGCAAATATTGTATTCCAGTATGCAATAGAATAGAAAACTCCAACAGGTTTAAAATCTCTATTTACATCTATAATTTTTTCTTTTTTAATTGTATTTAAATAAAAGTTAAACCAGCCATAATGAAGAATTCTATAATCAGGATAATAAATTGAATCTATTTGTTTTTGAGGAGAAATCTCATAAATCCATAAAATTTTATCATTTTTTGCTGCAAGATATAAAAAAGAACCTGAACCAGGTATTACTCTAACATTATATGTTGAAGCATTATATCCTTTGAAAATTAAATTTAAAGTTTCAAAAATACATCTATGCAATTTAATTAATTCCTGATTTGGATAACTTAAAGAACCAAAAAGGTCAAAAACTAAAATTCCATCTTCATTTAATTTATTTTTTACAATATTGAAAAATTCTTTTGTAAAAAATCGGTTTGATAGTAAATCAGATGGTTCAGAAATTCCAAGGAAGATTAAATCATAACTTTCTTTTGTTTTACTTAAATAAAATCTACCATCTTCATTTATAATTTTCACTTTTTGATTTTTAAAAACCTTAGTTAAATGGTATGGTAATGTATTTATAATTTGAATTAAAGTTTTGTCTATCTCAACATATTCAATTAATTTTATAGTTTCATATTTTAAAATTTCATTTATCATTTCAAAATTTCCACTTATAATAAGGACTTTTTCTGGTTTTGGATGTAAAAGGAGTGGCAAATGAACAAATTTCCTTATATATTCTATATCAGGAATAGGTATAGTTGACAAATGTCTTCCATTCAGAAAAAATGAATATTGTTGTTGATTTTCAATTAAACAGATATTTCCATATATTGAATTCTGATAATTTATAATATTAAGACCTTTCCATTGTTTGAGTAGTGAAATTTTGTGAATCTTTTCAGGATAGTTTGTAAAAATGAGGTAGTTGTTTAAAAGAAAAAGAAAAATTGAAAAAATTTTAATTATCTTTATTTTAATTTTATCTTTATTGAATAAGAAAATTGCGACAAGAAATGATGTAAAGAAATTTAATGATGAGATTAAAAAGGATATGTAAAATGAATGCAATCTATTTATACTAAGAAGGAAAGTCCAAATTACTCCGCCTAAAATTGTTCCAGTTGTCTCATAAATATATGCATAACCAGCGGATTTTCTTTTTTCATCCAGAATATTTGAGTATATTTTACAGGATAAAGTAAATAATGCACCATGAATAAAAGCGGGAAGGAAAAGAATTAAAAAAGAAGAATATAAAATTTGAAAAACTCCGACAGGTTGATTAATTGAAATATCTAAAATGTTTCTCAAAATTCTAATTAAATAAATACTGAACGAAAAATAAATAGTAAAAATAGTGGTTAAAATAGAAAAATTCTCCTCATTACTTATAAAATTTTTTGATTTTTTACCTGATAAATAACTTCCAATACCTTCTGAAATTAACCAACTTGTTAAAATTATTCCAATTGATAATTCGTTGCCAGTAAAAATAATTAAAAATTCTCTTAAAAGAAGCATCTGAACAAAAAAGCCAGAAAATCCAGTAGTTAATATAGCTAACCTTAAAACTTTTTTCATTTTCATTATTTAAATTAAAACTTTCAACCTTTTAATGTCAAATAAATTTTGAAAAATTTAAAAGTATAATATAAATAGAATGGTCTTTAAGCATATAAAAAGGGAATTTTTTGAAAGAAATCCAGTTGTTGTTGCTAAAGAATTACTTGGAAAATATTTAGTAAGGGAAATTGATAGAGAAAAAATTATAGGTAAAATTGTTGAAACAGAGGCATATGGTGGAATTGAAGATAAAGGTTGTCATGTAGGAAGATTTGGGAAAACAAAAAGAACAGAAATATTATTTGGACAAGTAGGTAAAGCATATATCTACCCTGTTTATATAAATACTTACTGTCTTAATGTAGTTTCTCATGAAAATGGAAAAGCAGGAGGAGTTCTTTTTCGTGCAATTGAACCAATTTCTGGTATTGAAAAAGTTCTTGAAAATCTGAATAAAAAAGAAAAATATGATATTACTAAAATTTTAAATGGTCCAGGGAAAATATGTAAGGGATTAAAAATAGATAGAAAATTAAATGGTGAAGATATGGTTGAAGGTAGGTTAATTTACTTATTAGAAGGAGAAAAGATAAAAGAAGAGGAAATAATGGCAACCCCAAGAATAAACATCCCTTATGCAGGGAAAGACAAAGATTTACCTTGGAGATTCATAATTAAAAACTCAAAATTTTTATCAAGATGAAAATAGGTCCTATATGGTTAATGCAGCCAATACCATATTTTGGTGAAGAACTTGTAGGTGAATGGATTTATGAGGAGAAAATTGATGGATGGAGAATGCAAGTTATAAAATATAAAAATCAAATTGAATTCTGGGGAAGAAGATTAGAAAAAAATCCTAACTGGACAGAGAAACTTAGTTATTTGAAAGAGATTGCTATGAAATTTTTACCACAATATACTCTTATTGATTGTGAACTTTACTCAGAAAAAGGAAGAAAAGGCATTCCTTCCCTATTTACTAAAAATAGGAATGTAAAACCAATTATTTATATTTTTGATATTGTCTTTTTTGAAAATGAATTTATTGGTTTAAAGGAATTAAAAGACAGGAAAAAAATTTTGAGTGAACTAAAAATTATTGAACCATTTTATCTTCTTGATTATAATTTTTTTATGGGATTTTCAGATATTAAAATTTCAAAAGATGCAGAAGGAATTATATTAAAAAATCTTAATTCATTTTATCTTGTTGGCAATCAAGCACCGATTGTAACAATTGATTGGAAAAAATTAAAATATGGCTATAAGTAGATTTCAAGTTATGGCAGTTTTACAAGCAGCAAGAGCATATGTTTTAGGTTATTCA
>JAMWCA010000159.1 GCA_023819545.1 Candidatus Omnitrophota bacterium | reverse complement strand
ATCACAAATTTGATGCTCCTCTTGCTTTAGATGTAGGTGCGATAGTAAAAAAACATACTGAACCAAATGAGTATATAATAATTTGTTTCCCTGGATATGACTGGAACTCTGCTTTTGTTTATTATTCTGAAAGAAAAGGATTACATATTGAAAGTAAAGATTTGAAAGAAAATAAAATAAGAAATTTAAAACGGAAAAATTATAAATTACTTATTCTTATTGATTGGAAGCAATATTTAAATCTTAATGAAAAACATAAATTTTTATCCAATTTTGAACTTATTGAGAAAAATGACGAATTTATAATTTACAAAATTTAAAATGATGCAAATTAGATTAGTGTGAAATATAAAAAGATAAAATTTGAGAAATTAAAAAATGATAGATTATAAAAAAACAATTTCAATTTTAACAGTTTCATACAATCAAGGAGAATTCATTGAACAAACAATAAAGAGTGTAATATTTCAGGACGGAGATTTTTTTATAGAATATTTAATAGTTGATGGGGGTTCAACAGATAATACATTAGAAATCCTTAAAAAGTATAAAAATTTGATTGAAAATAAAAAAATTAAAATAAATTGTCTTGGAATAGATTTTAAATTTATTTCAGAAAAAGATGAGGGACCAACAAATGCATTAAATAAAGGATTAAGAGTTTTGAAAGGAAATATAATAGGAATTTTAAATTCAGATGATATATACGCAGAAGGTTCTTTTAAAAAAGTTATAAAAGCATTCCAATTAAATCCTAAAACCGAAATTGTTTATGGTGATGTTATATTTATAGATGAAAGAGGGAATTATATTTATTTAAAGAAAGGTAAAAAAATCTTGAAATTAAAAGATTTTTTTCAAGAAAATCCAATAATACAACCAGAAACATTTATAAAAAAGACAGTATTTGAAAAAATTGGATTTTTTGATGAAAATTTTAAATTCGCCAATGACTATGACTTTTGGATAAGATGTATAAAAAATAATATAAATTTTAAATATATCCACTATCCACTTGTATATTTTAGAAAAAGGAAGGGAGCAAGAAGTTCATCTTCAAATCCATTGATTTTCGTTGATACATTAAAGGTTCAGTTCAAACATTTTGGTATTACAGATTTTTTCTTAAAAAATCTTGGGATTTATTCATCAATGTTTTCTAATGAATTAGGAAAAGATTTTGATTATGGATTTGAAGAAATTTTAAAACTTCTTTTTAAAGAGATACGATTAAATTTAAATAAAAATATGATAAAAAAAGCAAAATCATTTGGTTATTTGAAATATGCAATATACAAAATATATGAAGATAAAAAATATGGTATGAAAAGTTACTTCAAATCTATTATTAATTATCCACAAATACTTTTTACTAAAAATAATCTAATTTTTTTAGTTAGAATTTTTTTAATGAAGGGAAAAATTTATTACGGTTTAAAAACTTTTTTAAAAATCAATAAAAAATGAGAGTATTTGTTGTAATAAGAGATTTTTTTTCAATTGGGGGTGCTGAGAATTTTGCAAGAGATTTTGTAAAGTTTTTAAAAGATAGAAAAGTTGAAGTAAGGGTATTAACAACAAGAAAAAATTTTTTTAAGAAAAAGAGGTCTTTTCCTGAAAATATTAAAATAGTTGAATTTTATACACCAGAAATTAGGTTTTTAGGAACGATAATTTATTACATCAGTTTAAGTTTATATCTTATCTTCCATTCAAAAGATTTTGATGTAATACAATCTTTCTTTTTAAAGCATAGTTCTTTTGTATCAATATTGATAGGAAAATTTCTTAGAAAAAAAGTTTTTTGTAGGATGGAGTGCTCTGGAAAATTTGGAGATATAGAATCTTTAAAAAAACTACCATTTTCAAAAATATTTTTAAAGGTATTTAAAATGGCAGATGGTATTATAGTTTTAAGCAAAGAGATGCAAAAAGAGTTAGAAATAATTAAATTTAAAAGAGAAAAACTTTTTTTAATACCAAATGCAGTTGACATAAATAAATTTAAACCATATAAAGATAAAGAAAAATTGAAAAATGAATTTGGATATTCAGAGAAAAAAATAATCATTTTTGTAGGTAGATTAACAAAACAAAAAGGAGTAGAATATTTGATAAAAAGTTTTGAAAAGTTAAAAATAGATGAGAAATATTTGATAATTTTAGGAGATGGAGAATTAAGAGAAAAACTTGAAAAGATGGTTTTTTCCTTAGGATTAAAAGATAAAGTTTTATTTGCAGGAAGAAAAAAGGAAGTTCTACCGTATTTACAAGTGGCAGATATATTTGTTTTGCCCTCACTTTCTGAAGGTTTACCAATTTCAGTTCTTGAAGCAATGTCATGTGGATTACCAGTTGTTGTCTCAAAAGTTGGTGGAAATGTAGATGTTGTTGAAGATGGAACAAATGGTTATCTTGTTGAACCACAGAATATATGCCAAATTAAAAAGGCAATTGAAGAACTATTAGCAAACGAAAGAAAAACTAAGGAAATTGGAGGAATAAATAGAAAAAAAATTGAGGAAAATTACTCTTATGATACTATCATAGAGAGGTATTTAAACTTATATAAAATGAATTGTTAAAATTGTAAGAAAATACTGCGTTTAAACCAGTGATTAAATATGAAAAGAGAAAAAATATAAACTTTGAAATTAAGTTCAAAAGATTTATAATAAACAAAAGTGTTAATTTTATGTATTTTGAATGAAAATGAATATACTATCTTTCTTTTTGGGTAAATATAAATTTGATATTTCATTAATAGGGTGAATTAAAGATTAAATTTCAATTAATTAAAATGTGTGCAATAGTTGGAATTATAAAAGATAATGAGAAAGTAAAAATTGAAGAATTAAAAAAAGTTATTGAAATTATGAGTTATAGAGGTCCAGATGAAGAAGGATATTTTTTAGAAGAAAATGTTGGTCTTGGTCATAAAAGATTAAGTATTATTGACCTTAAAACAGGAAGGCAACCAATATTTAATGAAAAGGGAAATTTAGTTCTTATTTGTAATGGAGAGATATATAATTTTATTGAATTAAGGGAAAATCT
>JAMWCA010000158.1 GCA_023819545.1 Candidatus Omnitrophota bacterium | reverse complement strand
TGCCCACTTATGATTTCATATAAATCTGGAACGATTTTAATATTCAAATCATTGAAATCACATTTTGCGATTACATCGAGCATTAAATCATGTTCATGCTTATCAAGTGCAATAATTACTTCTTTTATATTGTAATTATTTACAATTTCTTTGATCTCATTCATGTTCCCCAATATTTTATCACTGTCGGTATCGGGAATGTAATTTTCATTCAGCAAAACAAATCCAATTACATCCAGACCAAGAGCTTTTGCTCGATTAACCTGATTAAATATTTCCTTTGCTCTTTCGTTATAACCAATTATAACAGTATTCCTTCTGCCTATCCCTTTTAATAAAAGATTTCTCTGTAAACTTCTGACAAATAATCTACCAGAGCCAACAAATAACAAAAAAATTATCCAGTAGATAAAAATTAAATATCTTTGGCCTGAAGTTTGTTGATAAGATATATCATCTATAAAAATCAAAAAGAATAATATAAAAACACCGATAAAGGATGTCTTAAAAAGCGTGGTTAACTCATCAAATCTTGAAGAAGCAAACCATGTTCGATACATTCCAACAAACAAGAAGACAAAAAACCAATAGAAATAAATTACAAGCATTGGAAGTAAAAATTCAGGTCTCGATATTAATTGAAACCATCCAGTTTCAACTCTAAAGTAAAAATATATAATGTAAGAAAGATTTATAGTAATAAAATCTGTTAAAATTAAAAGTATTTTTTCCGTAGATTTCTTCATAATTTATCTTGGTGTTGATTGCCAGATTACAGAATGTTTTTTTCTTAAAAATCGAATGAAACCAATTAATAATGCAAAATTAGTGATAAAAAAATATGTAAGTAATGAAAGCACTGGAATTCGAATTTTTAATTTGTTTAAAAAATAATTAGATAAACCGAGGCCATAAAAAATTATTTGAAGATAAAGAAAATACTTGAAAATAGAATGATAATTCACCAAGATTAGATTAAGTAAGAATAAAAAGATCAAAATTATTGGTAAAAACCACCTTATAATTTTATGTGACCAGAATGCATAACTGATTAAAATATTTTTATTGAAAAGTAAGGATTTAAAGAATGAAATTGTTTGAAAATTAGTTGATGCAAATCTAACCTTCCTTCGAAATTCTGTTTCGATATTTTGGGGGATTTCTTCATAAGCAATAGCATCGGGTTCATATAAAAATTCATAACCTTTTTTAACCACATTTAATGAAATAAAAAAATCGTCCGTAACAGGTTTATCCATTGGAATTTTTTCAAACAAATTTTTTCGAATTGCAAAAATTCCACCGTTTGCCCCTATTAATATTCCAAGTTTGCCTTCAGCAGTTTTAATAAAGGTTTCATATTCCCAGTATCTTTTCTCCTCAACTCCTTTTCTTAGTTTATCTTCATTATCAATTAAAATCAGTTTTCCACTTACACCGCCAACATCTTCATTTTCAAAATATCTGACTAAATTTCTCAAAGCATTTTTATCAAACTCAGTATTTGCATCGGTAAAGACCAATATTTCATTTGAAGCTTTTTCCGATAGAAAGTTAAGTACTCCAGCTTTACCCTGCCTGTAATCAAAAATAAAAATTTTAAGTTGAGGTATCTCAGCACTTAATCTTTTTAAGATTTCGTTTGTATTATCGTTTGAGTTATCTGAGCCAACTAAGATTTCAATTTTATTCAGGTCATAATTTTGTTCAAGAATATTTCTAATTCTTTTTTCGATAACTTTTTCTTCGTTGTATGCAGAGATTAAGATGGAAATATTAAAAGAAGAAGAATTTTCAGACATTTTTCTTTTACTAAATTTAGCAACAAGAAAAATTAATATTGGATATAGTAAATACGAGTTTAGTATTAAGAATATTAGAAAAAAATAAATAACTACTAACAAATCAATATACCTGATTAATTAAAAATTAAACTTTTATATAAATTTTCAAATCGTTCTGCAATTGTTTCCCACAAAAAATTACTTTTTATGAAATTCTGAGCATTCGAACATATTGTCATTATATCATAAGCATGATCAAAAACTTCAAATATCTTATTAATAAATTCTTCTGAATTGTTAGCATTTAGGTAATGAATCCCATCAATAATAGGAATTCCCTCTTTTCCTATATCGGTTGATATAATTAAGTGACCTTGAGCTAATAACTCAAGAATTTTAATTCGAATCCCACTCCCAACTCTTAAAGGAACGATGCCAATTTGTTTATTAGATATTTCTCTCCATAAATCTGGAACAAATCCCATCAATGCTATATTATTCTTTAAATAATTTGGTATTTTGATTTGCTCAGAATTTTTCCCATAAATAAAAAGCATTGACTGAGGAAATTTTTTAATTACGAATGGAAAAATTTCATTTATAAACCATAATAATCCATCAAGATTTGGTTCCCAGTCTAATGTTCCCACATGAAAGATGGAGAATGGAATTTTTGAAACCTGGTAAGCATTTTTCTGAATTAAATTATGATCAACTCCTGCTGGTATGACGATTGTTTTAATTTTATTGTTTACTTTTAAAATCTTTGATTCATCTGCTTCGGAAATCATCACAACTTTATCAAATTTTTCTGCAAACTGTGTTTCATATCTCATTAATCTTTTATACTGTTCAAAAAAATAATACTTAAAGAGTGGAAAAGTTTTATTCAAATACATACGATATAAAATATCACTCTCAAAATTATGTTCTCGTAAAATTATTGGCTTAGAAGTCATATTTCTTAAGTAATCAACTAACCAAGCCATGTGAATATGATCGATATGTATTACATCTGGATCATTTTCTTTGAAATAATCACTGATGGCTTTTAAAATTTTTTCGTTAATATATTTTGACACATTGTACGGTAAATCATTAAAAATATTCAAAAATGCTTTTAGAAAATTATTATCCGTTTGAACATCAATTATTCTTGGTTTACTATATTTAGATAATTCATTATAGCTAAAATTATAATCAGAATGTTTTCGATAACAAAAAAAATCAATCTCGTGTCCTCTTTCTGATAATGATTTTAATAATCCAAAAATACTTATTTTACCTCCATCAATCGGAGGGACAGGGACTTG
>JAMWCA010000157.1 GCA_023819545.1 Candidatus Omnitrophota bacterium | reverse complement strand
TGAAGGAGAAAATGAAAAATTTTGAGAAATTATTTATTCCTGAAGTTTATAGAGAAATCTCTACTGATAAAATACTTGTAACTGAATATATAGATGGAATAAAAATTAACAAAGTTGAGCAGTGGAGCAAATTCGTTAACAAAGAAGAAATATTAAAAAATGGAGCCGATATAATTTTAAAACAGATTTTTGATATTGGCTTTTTCCATGGAGACCCACATCCAGGGAATATACTAATTATGAAAAATGGGAAAATTGCTTTAATTGATTTTGGACTTGTTGGACATCTTGACGAGGAAAGAAAATATTATATTGTTAGTCTTCTTTCAGGTATTATAAAAGGGCAAACAGATAGAATTATATATACTTTAAAAATTATGGGTTCTTTAAATGAAAAAATTGATATTCATGAATTAAAAGATGAAATTGAGAATATGATTAAAATATATGAAGACATCCCTATAAAAAAAATAAAAATTGGGGAAGTTATTGGGGACTTTTTTGATATAATTAGACAATATAGAATTAAAATCCCTATAAGTTTTTCTTTAATGAGTAAATCAATAATTACACTTGAAGGTATATGCCATTTTATTGAACCCGATTTTAAACTTACTGAAGCAATTGAACCATTTTTTATAGAAATTATTGAAAGAAAAGCGAAATTTTCTTATTTTTTAAAGGAACTTCAAGAAATATTTTACAGATTACATTATACAGTTAAAGAAATACCAGAAACTGTAGAAACATTTATTGAAACAGTTAAAAATTTCAAAAAGAAAAATTATGAAAATGAGAATATTCCCAAAGATTTAAACAATGAGATTAAGAAAACAGGTATAAAAATTTCTCTTTCTATTTTTATCTCATCTTTTTTAATTTGTTCAACTTTTCTCTTTATCTCTAATTATTTTATCTTTGGAATAACTGTTTTTTTTCTTTCTGTTATTTTAATCCTTATATTTCTTTTAAAACTTGGAGGATAAATGAAAATAGAAAATAAAAGTGCTTATCATAACTATGAAATCCTTGAAAAAATTGAAGCAGGGATTGTTCTTAAAGGAAGCGAAGTAAAATCAATAAGGGAAGGGAAAATTTCATTGAAAGATTCTTATGCAAAAGTTGAAAATGGAGAAGTTTTTCTTCATAATTTTTATATCGCACCTTATCAATCTTCACTTGAAAAAATAAATCCATTGAGAAAGAAAAAACTACTACTTAATAAAAATGAAATTAGACGAATTGAGAGAAAAATTTCAGAAAAACACTTGACACTTATCCCTATTTCAGTGTATTTTAATAATAGAGGATTAGTAAAAATTGAACTTGCAATTGCAAGAGGGAAGAAGCTCTTTGACAAAAGGAAAGAATTGAAAGAAAGAGAAATAAAAAGAGAAATAGAAAGAAAAATGAAAAATATGGGGGCGAAATAGGTTTCGACAGGAAGAAATCTTTGATAATGTTGCCTGTCAAGTTTGTCAGGGTCTTGTAAAAACCTGACAAAAAATAACTGCCGCAACAGCAAATACTTTGGCTGCATAAAAGCAGTCACCCATTTACAGAGTTTGCCTCTGACTCTGTAAAATGGGTCGGTTAAGAGGCATCTTGTTTAAGGGTTATCCTTTTCCCTAAACAAGATTATTAAAAAGGATGCGAGTAAAAAGGCCTGTCAGAAGTGCCTTTTTACTCTAAGAACAAACTTCTGACTATGCAGGTAGAGACATTATCAAAGGTCTTCCTGGACGCGGGGGCAGTACCCGCCGCCTCCACAAAAAATAAATAAATAGAGGGAAAAAGATGGGTTATATAAAAAAAGCGGAGATTTTATTTTTTTTTATTTTTCTATTATCCTTAAATCTTTATTCTCTTGACTTAGAAAAAGAAATAAAAACAAGAAAAATACCTACATACTTGATAAAAAATGTTCAGTATATATCATTAAAGTCCTTTCTCAAAATTATAAATTCTGATAATTGGGCGAAAATAGAGGATAGAGTTTTTCTATTTTCTGATCAAACCCAGATAAAATTCAGAATAGATGATACAAATGTAATTGTAGGAGGGAAAAATATTGAAATTAAAAATCCTCCAAAAGAAGTTGAAGGTGAAATTTTAATACCTGTTGAAGATTTTTCAAAGATATTTTCTGATTTTAAAATTCCTGAAAAAAAGGAAGAAATTAGAAACATAAAAGTAGAGGAGAAAAAAGTTAGTAAAAAATTTGTTATAGTTATAGACCCTGGACATGGTGGACATGATGCTGGTGCGATTGGAAATTTTGGGCTAAAAGAAAAAGATGTAAATCTTGATGTATCTTTGCGAGTTGAAAAATATTTAAAGAAACAATTAGAAAACTATCCAAATATAGAAATTTATTTAACAAGAAAGGAAGATGTTTTTATTTCACTTGAAGAAAGAGTTAACATTGCCAAAATATTCAATGCTGATATCTTCTTTTCTATTCATACAAATTCTTCAAGATTAAATAGATATGAAGCAACTGGATTTGAGACATATTATCCATACAGTAAAGTAGAAGTAAACATTTTACCCAAATCTAATAATGAAGAACAAATAAGTGAAAAAAATAATGACCCAGTTTTAACTGAAATATTAAACAATTTAAATGAGACAGATGTTATAGAAGAAAGCAGAATTCTTGCTGAATTAGTTCAGGAAAAACTTGCAGAAAGATTGATAATTCCAGATAGAGGTGCTAAAAGAGGTAATTTTTATGTTTTAAAATATACTCCTATGATTTCTGTTTTAACCGAAATTGGTTTTATTTGCAATCCAAATATAGAATTCAATTTAAAGGATATTGAAGTGAGACAGGCAATTGCAGAAACACTCGGGAAAGCCATTATTGAATATCTCAAAAAAAGAGAAATAATTAAATGAATAAAAATCCTATAGGTATATTTGATTCTGGTGTTGGTGGTTTAAGTGTTGTTAAGGAAATTGTAAAAGTTTTACCAAATGAAAATATAGTTTATTTTGGAGATACAGCAAGAGTCCCTTATGGAACTAAATCTGAAAGAATAATTAAAAAATTTTCTCTTGAAAATGTTAAATTTCTTTTAAAATTCAATCCTAAATT
>JAMWCA010000156.1 GCA_023819545.1 Candidatus Omnitrophota bacterium | reverse complement strand
GAATTTATATACCTTTTGTCATAGTTTTGCCATATATTTTTGTATTTTATGTTGTTTTGAGTTTTTTGGAAGATTCCGGATATTTGCCAAGATTGTCAGTATTACTTGATGGTATTTTGCACAGGTTCGGCATACATGGATATTCTTCTATACCAATTTTGCTTGGTTTGGGTTGTAAAGTGCCTGCGTTGTTTTCAATCAGAATATTAGAATCAGAAAGAGAAAAAATAATAACAACTATTTTAGTATTGTTATCTGCGCCATGTATGCCACAGACAGCGATGATTCTGGCGCTTGGTATAACATATGGAATAAAAGTGGTAGTTTTTATATTTGTTTTATTATTAGTAATTTCTATCACGACATCTTTTTTATTAAACAAATTTTTAAAAGGTGAAGCACAGGAACTTTTTCTTGAGATACCACCTTATCGCTTTCCTGCTTTTAACATTTTTATTAAAAAATTATGGATAAGAATAAAAAATTTTTTATTTGAAGCAGTTCCGCTTATAATTTTTGGGGTTTTCTTGATAAATATACTTGATATAACAGGATTTCTTAATTTTTTAACTTTTATACTTGGAAAACAATTTGCATTTATTTTAGGGATGCCACCTGAAATAACATCAGTTATGTTATTGGGTTTTTTAAAAAAAGATGTTTCAATATCAATGCTTGCCCCATTTGCTTTAAATGCAAAACAATTCATAATTGCATCTGTATTTTTGGTTATTTATTTGCCATGCACTGCTTCTTTTTTTACTCTGATAAAGGAATTGGGATTAAAAATTGCATTTAAGATAATATTACTGAATTTAATAATTGCATTTATGGTAGCTGTTATTTTAAATATAATATTGCAGATAATATGAAATTTTGTATAATAATAAAAAATAAATATTAAAGAGGAAATGGGTGAAAGAAACAATAATTAAAAATTTTATTTTTTTAAATCTTGCAGTTTTTATATATTCCCTTGGTTGGTTTTTTAAAAGTAATTTTTATTTATCCTTTATTTTTTTTATAATGAGTTTTTTCCTTTTTTTATTTCTGTTTAAAAATAAAAATTACAATAGTATTGTATTACCTGGGGAAAATATAAAGCAACCATTTATACTTTTTTGGGTTAAAACCTTTATAGGTTATGTAAATACAGCGAGAAATAAAAATGGGGATATCAAACTTGCCAATATGAATGTTGGGGTAAAAAGGGTTTATGAAATGATTGAATTTAATGAGTTAATAAAGGCGTATAATTCAATTGAAGATGCAAAAAAAGATTTTTTAAAATAGCGAATTTTAAATATTTGCAAGTCAAAAAATTTGACATATATGTTTTAAATTTCACCTAAAAATGATATTAAATAAAAGTTGACATGAAATCTTTGTTTTTGTATAATTGAAATTGAAAATTATTCTCAATTAAGGTGCAACAGATGGAAATAAAAGAAATATTTAATAATTACTTGAAAAATGGAACTTTAAAAATAACAACACCGAGAGTAAAAATTTTGAAGTTTATAAAATTTACTAAAGAACATTTTGATGCTGATGATATTTATAATAACTTAAAAGAAAACCAACAAAAAATTTCACTAGCTTCTATTTACAGGACGCTAGCTTTATTTTTAAAAAATGGTGTAATCAGGATAGTAACTCATGCTGGAAGAAAAGCAAAATATGAATTTGTCAAGGATAATCCACATCATGATCATATGATATGCATAAAATGCGGAAAAATAATTGAATTCAAAAATGATGATATAGAATATATGCAAAAAAAGGTATGTGAAAAATACAATTTTATTTTAAAGGAACATAATATGGAGTTAAGAGGATTGTGTAAAAATTGCTATAAAAAGAGGAAAAAATGAAATCCTTAGTCCAACTGGAAAAAGGCAAAACAGGAATAGTAATAGAATTAAAAGGTGGACATAATTTTATTTATAAAATGGATGCATTAGGAATAAGACCAGGAGTTAAAATAAAAAAAACAAGTGAAATTAATGTATCGGGCCCTGTAATTGTTGAAATAGGAAATACCAAAATGGCAATTGGAAAGAAAATGGCACAAAAAATTATAATAAAGGAATTATAAATGGAAGTAAAAAAGATAGTTCTTGCGGGTAATCCAAATTCAGGTAAGAGTGCAATTTTTTCACGACTTACAGGTATTGATGTAATTTCTTCAAATTATCCTGGAACAACAATTGAAATAATGAGGGGTATGTTAAAAATAAAGGATAAAAAATATGAAATTATTGATTCGCCAGGTATATACTCATTTAACTTTACAAATATAGCAGAAGAAATTACTGCTAAAACAATTGATGAAGCAGATATCTTAATAAATGTGGTTGATTCCACAAATCTTGAAAGGTGTTTAAATTTAACTTTACAATTAATAAAAAAACAAAAACAATTAATACTTATTTTAAATTTCTGGGATGAAACTAAACATAAAGGGATAGAGATTGATTATAAAAAATTACAAGAGATTCTCGGAATTCCGGTTATTCCCGTATGTGCAATTACAGGAGAAGGGATAAAAGAACTTGTGGAAAGAATACAAGACGCCAGAATAAGTAAATTTGATTTTTATGATGAAAAAAAATGGGAAAAAATCGGGGAAATTGTTGAAAACATTCAAAAAGTTCATCATAAACATCATACATTATTAGAAAGAATTGATGAGTTGACAATAAATACTGTTCCTGGAATTTTTATAGCAATATTTATTTTAATATTATCTTTTTTTTTAATACGAATAACAGGGGAAAGTTTAATTAATAATTTTTTAGATCCGATTTTTAACAATTTTTATATGCCATTTGTAAATAATTTAAATAATACAAATATACCGGAGTTTTTTAAAAAAATACTTTTTGGGACAAATAATGAAGTTATGGAATCTTTTGGTATCATAACAACAGGAATTTATATACCTTTTGTCATAGTTTTGCCATATATTTTTGTATTTTATGTTGTTTTGAGTTTTTTGGAAGATTCCGGATATTTGCCAAGATTGTCAGTATTACTTGATGGTATTTTGCACAGGTTTGGCATACATGGATATTCTTCTATACCAATTTTGCTTGGTTTGGGTTGTAAAGTGCCTGCGC
>JAMWCA010000155.1 GCA_023819545.1 Candidatus Omnitrophota bacterium | reverse complement strand
TTTTATTTTAAAAGTTTTGAATAAAAATTTCATAAAAGGGAAGATGCTAAAACAAAAGAATGGTTTTACCCTGATAGAATTGCTTTTGGTGATTGCTATAATATCAATTCTTGCATCTCTTTTATTTTCTGCTTTATCAAAAGTCCGTGAAAAAAGCAGACAAGCAATTTGTATGAATAACTTGCGACAGATTGGCTTGGCTTTCCATCTCTATATACAAGATTATGATGAGTGTTTTCCATGTGCTGATGACCCAGTTAACATAAATCCAACATATTGGCTCTGGATGGGTAGAGGATGGAGAAAATTATTAATTGTGTATCTAAATAAGGGAATTTCTCCTACAAATCCAAATGTTCTTTATTGTCCATCTGATCGGACAGCAAAACAAAAATGGGAATCAACCTCTTATGGATATTCTATGAGTTTTTACCATTCTCCTGAACAGATAAATCAAATGGGGCATCCAAGTTATACTTATGATATAAATAAGATAGTCCCTTCAATTCCACAAAAATTAAGTAAAGTAAGATATCCTGATAAAAAAGCAATTGTTGCTGAATGGCTTGACAATCATACAGGAGGAAATAATAGTTGGTGGAGTTGGGATGGAAGTAGAAATTATCTTTTTGTTGATGGACATGTTGAATTTCTTCCTGCTAAAAAAATCCTACCTGCAAATGATAACTTCCCTGATATAAATTTGACAAAAGATGGGATAATGGGTAAAGATATTGATTAATCTACTTTTTCTTGCCAAATAAAGAAAATTTTTTCTTTTCTTTTTTAACTTCAACTTTTTCTTCTTTCGTTTCAATTGGCTTTTCTTCTTTTTTCGCTTCTTTTGTTTTTTTCGCAAAAAGTCCTTTTTTCCTTTCTTTTTGTGGTTTTTCTTGTTTTGGTTCTTCTTTAACTTCTATTTTTTCTCTTTCCTGTTTTACAACCTCTTCATACTCAGGGTATAAACCATATTTTTTCACAAGTTCTATAACATACACATATTGCTGAAAACTCACATTTTTCGGAACAGAATGATCTGAATGGTAAATATAACCACCATTTTTCTTGGCAATTTCAAATTTCCTTTTTATTTCTTCTTCTATCTTTGTTGGGTCTGGGTCTGCCATTAATCTCACATCTATACCACCCATAAAAGCAAGTTTATCTCCATATTTTTCCTTTAACTCAATTAAATCCATACCTGCTTTTACTTCAAGTGGTTGAAGACAATCAAGCCCTAATTCAATTAAAATTGGAATGAGTTCTTTTACATTTCCACATGAGTGAAGTAAAACTTTCATTCCTTTTGAATGGAAATAATCAAAAACAATTTTATCTGCTTGGTAATGTGTTTTCATATATGTATCAGGAGAAAATAAAAGACCATTTCTATATCCCATATCATTAAAAAAGAAAGCACCATCAAACTTAAATCCATTTCTTATCATTAAATCAGCCATTACGAGGGTAAGTTCGGCAAGAGTCATAATCATCTCTTTCACCCAATCAGGGTCTTCAACCATTGTAATTAAAAGTTGTTCTGATTTCATATAACTTTGAAGAATATCATATCCATATCCACCCGAAAAAACACAGAACTTACCTTCTTCATAATCTGCTTTATTTCTTGCAAGACCGCTCGCCCAGTCAACTCTTGTCCAATCAGGTTTAAGTAATTTTTTTATTTCTTTCCAATCATCTTTTGTTTTTATTGGCCAGTCAATAATTTCAGGAGTTGTTGAGTAGTCCCTAAAATTTTTCCTTTTTCCCCCTTGTGGAGTTGTAGTAATTATATATTCATCATTCTTTTCAATAACTCTTGTTGGAAATCTTGGAGTGGTATCTGCACCAAAAAAAGAGAATTCATAACCAAAATATTCAGCAGCTCCCATATCTTCAGGAAGTCCCTCTTTATGCCATCTTCTAACAGTTGCTCCCCAGGGAGAATCATGAATTGGAACTCTATCAGGGATTTGATGATTCAAAGCTCTTAGAATTCTTTCTCTACTTGTCATTTTTACTCCTTTTTAAATTTTTAATTTCAATTATTCTTTTATTTTCATCAACAACTTTTATTTTTACATAAATTGAATTTCTTGGCAAGTTTTTTTTTATTTTTTCTGCCCATTCAATCAAAATAATTCCTTTGTTAATATAATCGTTCCATCCTATATCAATAAGTTCATCAAAATTTTTAATACGATAAATATCAAAATGGAAAATAGGAATTTTACCTTTATATTCATTTACTATAACGAAAGATGGACTAAAAACATAATTTTTTGAGAAATTTTTAACAATCCCCTTTATCAAAGTTGTTTTGCCACTACCAAGTTCACCAATAATTCCAACAATATCTCCTTTTTTTAAAAAAACACCTATTCTTTCCCCTATTTTAATTGTCTCTTTTGCATTTTTAGAAAAAAATATCATAAAAAGATTTTACTTTTTTTAAAAAAAAAGGTAAAATATATATGCCTGTTCCGGACGCGGAGATTAAGAACCCTTGAGCCAACGACCATATATTGGGAGCCAAGTCCGGATGGGGCTGACATGTCCACCAAGTATTTTGGTGGAAAGTCAAAACTATCCGGGGAGGCACCCACTTTAAAATAAGGGTCTCAAAGGGTAAAATCTCTACGCCGGAACGGGTTTTTAAATATTTTTTAAATTTTATGGTATAATAAAATAAATGGGCAGGTGGCCGAGTGGACAATGGCAGCAGACTGTAAATCTGCCGGCTTTACGCCTTCGGAGGTTCGAATCCTTCCCTGCCCAACTAAATGTTCTTTGAAAAATATAGTTAGAAACAGTAAAAACTCAGGCGAAAAGGGATGGAAGGATTCGAAGTGAGGCACGTTTTGGAATTGCGACGAATAGGAGCAATTCCTGTGCCGAGTGGCGACCGTAACTCGCATTTTTCCAATAGGAAAAATACCTTTTGCGAGTGGAGGCGCCGAATCCTTCCCTGCCCAACTAAATGTTCTTTGAAAAATATAGTTAGAAACAGTAAAAACTCAGGCAAAAAGGGATGGAAGGATTCGAAGTGAGGCACGTTTTGGAATTGCGACGAATAGGAGCAATTCCTGTGCCGAGTGGCGACCGTAACTCGCATTTTTCCAATAGGAAAAATACCTTTTGCGAGTGGAGG
>JAMWCA010000154.1 GCA_023819545.1 Candidatus Omnitrophota bacterium | reverse complement strand
AATTGTATAGAATTAGGTGAACATACAGATGCCGGACATAGAGCAGCGGAATTGTTAAAATCACATTAAAAAAAGAGGAGTAAAATATGCCCTGCGGAAGAAAACGCAAAAGACATAAAATGGCAACGCACAAAAGAAAAAAAAGATTAAGAAAAAATCGTCATAAAAAGAAATTAAGATAATGGTGCGTTTCTAAAAGCCACCTTAGCTCAGATGGTAGAGCAGCTCACTCGTAATGAGCAGGTCGAGGGTTCAAGTCCCTCAGGTGGCTCCAAACTTCTTTATTTTTTTCTCCTTCCTTTTATCTAATTTTGTATCTGATTTTATTATGAATGAAAAAGAATTAATGAAGATTGCTTTTAAATTAGCTAAGCAAGGCAAGGAAAAGACATTTCCGAATCCAAATGTAGGTGCAATAGTTTACAAGAACGGAAAAATAATTGGTAAAGGCTATCATAGATATTTCGGTGATTTACATGCAGAAATACATGCTCTCAAACAAGCAGGCAATGAAGCCAAAGATTCTACTTTATTTGTTACCCTTGAACCATGCAGTCATTATGGGAAAACTCCACCTTGTGTAGATGCAATTATTAAAGCAGGTATTAAGGAAGTTTTTGTTGGAATAAAAGATCCAAATCCAATGGTGAATGGAAAGGGGATTGAAGTATTGAAAAAACATGGAATTAAAATCTATACTGGTATAATGAAGAAAGATTTAGAAAGGTTTTATGAAGATTATTCTAAAAGATTTACTGAAAAAAAATCCTATGTTGTTTTGAAATATGCAATGACACTTGATGGTAAAATTGCAACTACAACTGGCAATTCAAAATGGATTTCATCTATTAAATCAAGACAATGGGTGCACAATTTCAGAACAAAATTTGATGGTATTCTGGTTGGTGTAAATACAATTATCAATGATGATCCTTTACTCACAAGTCACAATCACGGTAGAAATCCAGTTAGAATAGTTATTGATCCCGGTTTAGATATACCATTAGTTTCTAAGATTTTAAATGATGATATTCCTGTAGTTATCATTCATTCAAATCTAAGAAAGAAAAGAAAGATAGTTGAAATTCAAAATCGAAGAAAATATTTAATTCACCTTAATTCCCAAAAAGGAATGATTAGTTTCAAAAAAATTATAGAAGCTTTAAGAAAGATATCTATTTTTTCAATCCTTATTGAAGGTGGTGGTTTTACAGCATGGTCAGCTTTGAAGGATGGGGTTGTAGATGAAATTATAACCTTTGTTTCACCAAAAATAATTGGTGGAAAAGATGCCATCACACCCGTTGAAGGTGAGGGAATAAAAAAAGTTAAGAATGCGATAAAAACAAAAATTCTTGAATATAAAAGAATCGATGAAGATATTTTTATTAGAAGTAAAGTAATATATTAGAGAAAGACAATTTTCATGTTCACAGGAATAGTCGAAATAGTTTGTCCAATTAAAAAAATTAACCAAAAAGAGTTAGTTATTTTAACAGAGCTTGAAGATTTGAAACAGGGTGATAGTATTTCTGTTAATGGAATTTGTTTAACCATTAGAGATATAAAAAAAGAAAAAAAACATTCAAACATCTCTTTCGATATTTCTCCCGAAACTTTTTTAAGAACCAATTTGAGATATCTCAGAACTGGAGATTTTGTTAATATTGAAAGGGCATTAAGAATAGGTTCAAAATTGGATGGACATTTTGTGACTGGTCACATCGATGATATATCAAAAGTTTTATCAATAAAAAAAATAAAAGATAGTTATGAGTTTGAGTTTTCTGTACCCGATAAATTAGAAAAATTTATTGCTGAGAAAGGTTCAGTTGCTATTGACGGGATAAGTCTTACCGTAGCAAAAAAAATTAAAAATAAATTTACAGTTGCAATTATTCCTTATACTTTTTATAACACAAACCTTAAGTCAAGAAAAATTGGTGACTTCGTTAATTTAGAAGTAGATATTATTGCTCGGTATGTGGATTCTATATTGAGTCAACAAAATGATGTAGGAAAAATAGAAAAACTTCTTGGAGTTAATTTGTGAGAGAAAATACAAAAATATTTTCTGATATTCCCTCAGCAATTAAAGATATTAAGAAAGGTAAAATTGTTATTGTTGTCGATGATCCATCTCGAGAAAATGAAGGTGATTTTGTTTGCGCTGCAGAAAAAGTCACTCCCGAAATCATAAACTTTATGGCAAAGTATGGTCGTGGATTAATATGCTTACCTATAATTGGTAAACGACTCGATGAACTTAAAATTGAGCAAATGGTCGAAAATCCATCCGAAATTAAAGAAGCTAATTTTACTGTTTCAATCGATGCAAGAAAAGGAATCTCAACCGGTATTTCCGCTTATGATAGAGCTTTAACTATTAAAACAGTTTTAAATCCAAAAACAAAACCAGATGATTTAATCAAACCAGGTCATGTCTTCCCTTTAAGATATCGTGAAGGGGGTGTGCTTGTTAGAGCGGGACATACAGAGGCAGCTGTTGATCTGGCAAAACTTGCTGGACTTTATCCTGCAGGTGTTATATGTGAAATTATGAACGAAGATGGTTCAATGGCTCGTTTACCTGAACTTATTAAGATAGCAAAAAAATTTAAACTAAAAATAATTACCATTGCCAGTTTAATTGAGTATCGAAGAAAGCATGAAAAGTTAGTAAAAAAGCTTTTTAATGTAGAACTTCCAACAAAGTTTGGTGATTTCGATTTGCATTTATATGAAGATACTATATCTGGTGAACATCATCTTGCGCTTGTTAAAGGAAAAGTAGAAGGTAAAAAAAATGTTTTGGTTAGAGTTCATTCATCATGTACAACAGGTGATATTTTTCATTCTTTAAGATGTGATTGTGGAGAGCAACTGGAAAAATCGTTACGAATAATATCGGCAAAGGGTCAGGGTGTTTTATTATATATGCACCAAGAAGGACGAGGTATCGGTTTAAAAAACAAAATTCATGCGTATAAACTTCAGGAGAAAGGATTAGATACTGTTGAAGCAAATGTAAAACTTGGTTTTCCTCCTGATCTAAGAGATTATGGAATAGGCGCACAAATTCTTGCTGACCTTGGTTTATCGACAATTCAATTGTTAACAAACAACCCTAAAAAAATTATTGGTTTAAGTGGTTATGGATTAAAAATAACTAAAAGAATC
>JAMWCA010000016.1 GCA_023819545.1 Candidatus Omnitrophota bacterium | reverse complement strand
GGTGAATTAAATTACAGAGTTTTTTTAAAAGAAATTAATAAATTGGACAAAGATATTCCATTGATGCTTGAACATTTATCAACTCAACAAGAATATAGAAAAGCAAAGGAATATATTTTGAAAATAGCAACTGAAGAGAAAATTGAAATATAAGTTTAAAAAAGGGGGAAATATGAATTTAGTGAATGATAAAGAGATATTAAAAAAATGTATTAAAATTATTAGACAAGAAAAACCTGAAACTATATTTACACATTGCCCTTTTGATTATCATAGAGACCACATAAATACCCATTTTATATCTGTAGAAGCAATGTGGCATGCTGGTGAACCTGTGGCTGTTGAACTTGGAGAACCATGGAATACTCCTTTTCTCTACTATTATTTTATAATTATTGATATAACAGATGTTGAAGTTATCAGTAATTGAAATACTCAAAAAATATAGACCAAAAAGAACTGAAAAATTCTGGATTGCAGACAGAAATATATTTTCTAATTTTTTACCTTTAGGAATTTTCAATCAACCCTTTTAAGAAATTTTCATATGATTCTTTTTCTTTTTCTCTATATAAAGATGTCCTTTTTAATAGTTCATCAAAATCAACCATATGTGCATCAAAATCAGGACCATCTACACAGGCAAATTTTGTTTTTCCACCACAACTTACTCTACAAGCACCACACATTCCTGTTCCATCCATCATTATTGGGTTTAAACTTGCTATTGTTTTAATATTATATCTTTTTGTAATTTCAGCAACTTTCTTCATCATTAAAATAGGACCTGCTGTTAAAACTAAATCAAATTTTGCTCCTCCCTCCAACAATCTTTCAAGTATATGTGTATTAAATCCTTTTTCTCCATAACTTCCATCATCTGTTGAAATGTAAAGATTATCGCTTATTTGTCTCATTTCATTTTCAAGAATTATTAAATTTTTGGTTCTTGCCCCAATTATCGTTGTTATTTTATTACCTTTTTCTTTAAATTCTTTCCCCATCCAGATAATAAAAGCAGCCCCTACTCCACCAACTATAATACAAACATTACCATAATTTTTTATTTCGGTTGGTTTTCCAAGAGGTCCAACTAAATCAAAAATTTCATCTCCCTCTTTTAAAAGTCCAAGTTTTGTAGTAGAAGTGCCTACTTCCTGAAAAATTAATGTTATCGTTCCTTTCTCTTTGTCAATACCTGCAATTGTAAGAGGTATTCTTTCCCCTTTTTCGTCAACTCTCACAATAACAAACTGCCCTGGAAGTGCTTTTTTTGAAATTAATTCTGCTATAACCTCTATTCTCTTAATTTTTTCCGCAAGAATTTCTTTTTTAATTATTTTATTCATTTTGGTTTCTCCCATTTTAATAAATCCATAACTTTGCTTAAAGTTCCACCATCAATTATTTCTTTTCTTATTCTATTTTCTCTTTCAAGAACATCCATAGCCCTGTTTGTAATCTCAACAACTTTTTCCTTTGGTATTACAACAACTCCATCTAAATCTCCTACTATCCAGTCACCTGGACAAATTAACTGACCTCCTATCTTTATAGGAACATTTATCTCTCCAAATCCTTTTGGTTCACCTGCTTGTGGTGTTATAATTTTTGCAAAAACAGGAAATTTAAGTTTTATTATTTCTTCTATGTCTCTAACTGCACCATAAATAACTACTCCTTCAAGTTTTTTAATAATTGCACTATTTGTTGCAAGTTCTCCCCAACAAGCCGGTCCAACTCCTCCTGAATCAATTACAATAATATCTCCTTGTTCTGCTATATCTATCGCCTCAACAGGTTTTGCCCAATCTCCTGGATAAGTTCTAACAGTTATACATTTACCAACGATTTTGAAACTTTCATTCAATACTGGCTTTACTCCTTTAATCCACCCTCCTCTGTGTAAAGCGTCAGAAATATTTGCTGTTGATACTTTTTTTAAAATTTCTCTTACATTTTCTAAGTTAACTCTTTTATACAAATCTGTTTTAACTGATACTTTTGTTGAAATTACTTCCTTTATATCTGAAACTGCTTTTTTTGGATCCACTGATTTGGTTACCGCTCCTCCAATTATTAAGATTGAAGCACCTGAAATTATTGCTTCAACAACATTTTCTGTATTTAAGCCACCTGCAATTGCCACAGGGACATTAACATTTTTAACTACCTCCTTCAGAAATTCAAAAGAAATTCTACCTGTCATCTGTTGATCTATAGGGATATGAACTCCTATATAATTTGCTCCAAGTTTTTCTACCTGTTTTGCTCTTTCTATATTTGCTGCTTCTTCTATAAGATCAACCATAATTTCTCCACCATAATTTTTACAAACTTCAATACATTCTTTAATTGTCTCATCTGATGAATTGCCCATAACAACCACAATATTAGCACCTGCTTTGAATGCTATCTCAGTTTCAATTCTACCTGCATCCATAATCTTCATATCTGCAACAATTTTTTTATCTGGGAATAATTTTCTGACCTTTCTTATTATTTCTACTCCGCAGGACTTTATCAATGGAGTTCCAACTTCAATCCAATCAACATCAGAGCCAACTAATTCTTCTGCAAGTTTTAAAGCTCTGTGTTCATCAACAAAATCAAGAGCAACTTGTATTACTGGAAAATTTCCCTTCATTCAACTCTCCTTGCAATCATTATAAAACCAGTATGCCCTCTCATTATATCAGTTGGTCTTGCTCTTTTCTCGTCTACAATCCATTTCCTCTCAAGAATTTCAAAAACATTTATATCAATAAAACCATTAATTTCCTCAATAAATTTTTTTATTTGAAATATCTGTGGGTTATAGTTCACTAAAATTCCACCAATTTTTAAATATTTTAAAAGATTTTTTGCTTTCCATGGTTCTGGTAAATCAAAGAATATTTTATCAGCCCAATTTTCTACAAAATCAAGTTTAAAATTTTCATCATAAACATCTCCTTCAATAAATTCTAAATTTTCAGGTATTTTTCCAAAATAATCTTCTACATTTTTTTCAGCAATCTTCCTAAACTCTTGGTTCCTTTCAATTGTTATAACTTTTCCTTTTTTTACTCTTGAAAGAATTCCTATCAATAAAGAACCCGAACCTGTTCCTGTTTCAATTACATTATCTGTTTCTTTAAGGTCTGAATAAAAAAGAATTATTGCTAAATCTTTTGGATAAATTATCTGTGTTTTTCTTTTTATCTTTAAAATAAATTCAGAAATTGATGGTTTAAAAAAGTAAAATTTTTTTTTATTTACTTGGAAAGTTTCAATTTCATTTTTGAATTCTGGAATTTCAATATTTCCGAAATGAGTTGAAAATTTTTTTAAATTATTATTTACAAGCCACTTTTTACCCTCACAATAAACAAGGACTTTCTTTGTTTTTTCCATTTTTTATAGACATGTCCAGCCACCATCAATTAAAATTGCACTGCCAGTTATAAATGGACAAGCATCTGAAGAGAGAAAAACAGCAAGTGGACCAATCTCTTCTGGGTTTCCAATTCTTCCAACTGGTATTTTTTCCAAAAAACTTTTTTTTATTTCAGGGTCTTTAAAAATTATTTCATTTATAGGAGTATTAAAAACACCAGGACAAATACAATTAACAGTAATATTATATTTTGCCCATTCAACAGCAAGTGTTTTCGTCAATTGAATTATTGCTCCTTTTGTAGAAGAATAAATACTTCTTCCAGGAATTGTAACAAAACTTAAAATTGAACCAATTGTGATTATTCTTCCATATCTTCGTTCTATCATGTGTTTCCCAACTATTTTACAAGTATACCATGTTCCAAAAAAATTTGTATCAAATAAATCTCTAACTTCTTCAATTGTTAAATCCTCAGCATTTTTTCTTATATTTATTCCTGCAGATGTTATTAATATATCTATTTTGCCAAAGTTTTCTATTGTTAACTTTACAAAATTCTCAATATCTTCAGATTTTCTTACATCCCCTTTTATATATATTGTTTTCTGTCCTGTTTTTTCAATCAATTCCTGTTTTACTTTAACACCTTTTTCTTCATCTTTACCTATTATAGCAACTTCAGCACCTGCTTCTAAAAGTGACTTTGCCATTTCTTTACCAAGTCCACTCGTTCCACCAGTTATAAGGGCAGTTTTACCTTTCAAAGAAAACTTCTCTAAAACTTTCACTTTTTTCTCCTTCTTCTATTCTTTTTCAAAATTACAATATTATAACTATTCTCTCTTTTATACTCAAAATAATCAATCATCTCCTTTATTATTTGTATTCCGAGCCCATAATCTTCATGGGTTATATTTAATGGATTAAAAGGACACCCATCATCTATTATTTCAATTTTAATAGAATTCGGCATATTTTCCCATGTAACTTTGATAATATTGGGTTCATTGTTTTTACAAGTTATTATTGAACTACAAATTTCATCAACTGTTAACATTATTTCCCATGTTTTTTTAAAACTTAATTTTGAAAGTAAACATTTTTTTTGAATAAAACTTGAAATTAACTCTAAACTTCTATAATTTGCTTCAACTACGATATAATCTTTTTCTTTTCCCATTACTCAAAAATTTTACATAAATTTTTTCAATTTCGTCAACCATTTTTCCAACTGGAAACAGTTGCATAATTAACTTTTGCCCTTCTTTTCCCATTTTAGCAGAAATTTCAGAATTTTCAAGAAGATAGATAATTTTTTCTTTTAATAATTCAACATCTTCAGGAGGAACAATAAATCCTGTTTTCCAATTTATTACTATTTCCTTTGCTCCATCAACATCAAAAGCAACAACTGGCTTTCCTCCTGCGAGTCCCTGTGCAACTGCTCTTGGCAAACCTTCTCTTAAACTTGTGTGAACAAGTATATCCATAATACTTACATATTCAGGAATTTTTTCAGGTGGAACAAGACCAGTAAATATTACTTTTCCATGGATATTATTTTTTTTAGCATAATCTTCAAGTTCTTTTCTTAAAATTCCATCTCCAACAAAGATAAGTTTTGCTTCTGGATGTCTTTTAGAAACTTCCTTAAATGCTTCTATTAAATAATTCTGCCCTTTAAGATAAAACAACCTTCCAATCATACCAATAACTTTTTCATTTTTACTTATCCCATATTTTTCTCTTAAAATATCTCTTTTTTTCATACTTTCAATATACTTTTCAACTTCAAATCCACTGTAAATAACAGTATAATCTTCTTCTTTACCTATTTTTGCTTTAAGTGATTTTTCTTTCATTATTTGTCCAACACAAATAAAATGGTCAGTAAAAGGATAGGCGACTTTTTCAGCAAAAATATAGATAAAATTTAAAAGTTTATTCTGATAAGGATGAAATGGCAATCCATGAATAGTATGAATTACTATACTTTTGGGGTTGGCGAGTTTTGCAGAAATCCTTCCAAGTATGCCTGCTTTTGCACTATGTGTGTGAACTATGTCATACTTATTTTTTTTGAAAATAAAAAAAAGTTTAATAAAAGCAACTATATCATAAAAAGGATTTATTTCTCTAACAAGTTCTTTGACAATTATAAGAGGGATGCCTTTTTGTATTATTTTTTTTTCTAAAGAACCCTCAGGCCCTTTTGTAGGACCACTTATTAAATCAACTTTATATCCCTTTTTTATCAATCCCTCAACAGTAAAGATTGTATTCTCCTGAGCACCACCAACAATGAGTCGTGTAATAACATGGGCAATTTTCATATGTTATCTCACTTCACAAAAAGAAACATATTTTTTCATTATTTCTTTGATTCTGTGAAATTCATCATCTGTATATGTTTGTTCTTTTATAAAATCTTCATTGACATGTTTTGAAGGAATAAACTTTTGAAGATAATATTTTTTACAACCCTCTATAATTTCCCCTATTTTTTCAAAATCTTCAAATAAAATTTGTTTTTTTACCACAGTAGTTCTTATTTCATAATCTATTTCTGAATTTTTTATCAATTCTATTGATTTCAATATTTTATCTGTCTCTATTTCAACTCCTGTAATAATTTTATATTTTTCTAAAGGGCCTTTCAAATCTAATGAGATATAATCAATAAGATTTTCTTTTAAGAGTCCTTCAATAATTTCAGGGTTTGAACCATTTGTATCAATTTTAACTTTGTATCCCATATCTTTAATTTTTTTTATAAAATCTTTTATATCTTCGTGAATTGTTGGCTCTCCACCTGTTATACAAACACCTTCAAGATATCTTTTTCTTTTTTCCAAAAAAGAGAAAAAAAATCCTTCTGGAATAATCTCTGTAAATTTTTCAGGTAAAACAAGTTCTGGATTATGACAATATGGACATCTAAAATTACAACCTTGAGTAAAAACAATGCAAGAAATAATTCCAGGAAATTCAATTAAAGATGTTTTTTGAAGTGCTCCTATTCTCATTTGATAACAAATGTCTTTCTTATTTTAAATTCTTCAAATTTGCCTTTATTCCACTGACTTATCGGTCTTAAATAACCAACAATCCTTGAATAGATTTCAGTAGAACTGCCACATTTTGGACAGTTATAAATTTGTCCGTTTAAATATCCATCATTAGGACATACACTGAAAGTTGGAGTTATTGTAAAATATGGTAAAGTAAAATTTTCACATATTATTTTAACAAGTTTTTTTATCCCCTCTTTTGAATCTATTCTTTCTCCTACAAATATATGAACAACTGTCCCTCCTGTATATAATGACTGCAATTTATCCTGTTTTTCAAGTAGTTCAAATATATCATCAGTATAATTTACAGGAAGATGCGTTGAGTTTGTGTAAAATGGCTCTGCTCCTTTTCTATATTCTGTCTCATTTGCAACTATTATATCTGGATATTTATTTTTATCAATTCTTGCTAAACGATAACTTGTTCCTTCGGCAGGAGTTGCTTCAAGATTATAATTATTACCTGTACTTTCTTGAAATTTTATTAATTTTTCTCTCATAAATTCCATTATTTCAACTGCAAAATCAATACCTTCATCACTTCCTAAATCTTTTCCGAAGAGATTTAAACATGCTTCATTCATTCCAACAATTCCGATTGTTGAAAAATGATTTGTCCAATATTTCCCAAATCTTTCCTTAACATTTCTTAAATAAAATCTTGAATACGGATAAAGTCCTTCATCTGTAAATCTTTCAAGGACTTTTCTTTTTATTTCTAAACTTTCCTTCGCAAGTTCCATTAAATCAGACAATCTTTTCTTAAATTCCTCTTTCGTTTTTGATAAATATCCAATGCGAGGTAAATTAATAGTAACTACACCAATACTTCCAGTTTGTGGATTTGCACCAAAAAGACCTCCCCCTCTTTTTTTCAACTCATCCAATTGCAACCTCAACCTACAACACATTGACCTTACATCATCAGGCCTCATATCTGAATTTATAAAATTTGAAAAATAAGGAATACCATATTTACCAGTCATTTCCCATAATCCTTCCAAAATTTCATTATCCCAATCAAAATCTTTTGTTATATTATATGTAGGTATTGGAAAGGTAAAAACTCTTCCTTTTGCATCTCCTTCAAGCATTACCTCAAAAAATGCTTTATTTATCATATCCATCTCTTTTTGAAATTCACTATAAGTAATATTATGAATCTTGCCTCCAACTATAATAGGTTGCTCCTTGTAAATATCAGGAACCTTTAAATCAAAAGTTAAATTTGTGAAAGGTGTCTGAAAACCTGTCCTTGTTGGAACATTTAGATTAAAAAGAAATTCCTGTATTGCTTGCTTAACTTCTTTATAATTTAAACCATCATATCTTACAAAAGGAGCCAGTAAAGTATCAAAATTTGAAAATGCCTGCGCTCCTGCAGAATTTCCACACCAACAAGCTTTCCCATTTCTTCTAACATATAAAGTATGGTTTGGAACTTCTACACAGTAAACTTTACCTTTATAAGGAACTTTTCTAATATTCTTTTTAGAAAATTTAAAATGTTGAGAACGAGAATTAGAAACTACATACCATTTAAAATTCTCTTTATTTTTCTCATAAATGTTAGCAGTAAAACCCAATTTTAAAATTATCTCTTGAAAATCATTTGCTAACCTTTCACTCTTTGTATAATATTCAATATTACCATTACCTTTATATCCATTGCCTTTCATTATCCATTCTGTTAAAATCTTTAATTGATTTTTATCCAAATCTTTTATTTCTTGAGGGATAAATCTGTCTTCGCTTTTTCCAAATTGTGCTAAGTAAGAAAAAAGTTGCTTATTATAAATTACAAATTCAATTTTTTTACCTGAAATTTTCTTTATATAACGGAAAGGAAGCTTCTTTAAAACTTCTTCTTCAAATTCATCAGATTTACTTCCTTTGTTTTGAAAAATCCTAACTTGATACTCATAATATGGTTTTTTTCTATCAACTCTGTTCCTTTTTCTTATAGTAGTAGTTCCTTCTGCTAAGTAAAAACCAAAAAACTTCAACCAAACGTCCATTGGTATCTTTTTAGATTCTATTTTTATTTTTTTATATTTCTTAGTTAAACCACTATATTGTTGAATTTCAATTCCGGGTAAAACAAAATATTCATCTTTTTTCCCTTTCCAAATTGCCTGTTTTGGAATAAAATGCTCATTTGGATTAAAATCTTTTGCTTTAACAAATTTCCTTTTATATAAAGAACCTTTATAATTAGGGGAATATTGGTCAACTAACATATTATGATTAGGAGTTACTAATAAATCAATTTTTTTTGATTTAAAATTATAAAGTTCACCATCATAATCAAATTCATAAAATCTAACTGGCTTTTGTAATTCAATTTCATTAGTTTGAATATTTAAAGTAAAAATTTTATCTTCTTCATTAAGTTGGTAAAAATATTTCCATCCTGAATATGTTAATACTTGAGTGTCTGCTGAATAACATTCTCCCTGAAGAGTATAGAAAAAATTAACAATTTGACCAAGTGCTGAACCAAAATGTTTCGCAGGACTGCTTTCAACCTTACCTTCTGCTCCTTTAAATCCTATCAAAAGTAAATCCTGTAAATCCCATCCAACACAATAAACAGACAAACATCCTAAGTCATGTATATGAAAATCTCCTTCTACATATGCTTTTCTTATTTCTGGTGGATAAATACTATTAAGCCAATATGTTTTTGTTACTTCAGAAGAAACATAATTATTTAATCCCTGGAGTGAAAAACCCATATTACTATTCTCTTTAACCCGCCAATCAGATTGTTTTAAATATTGATCAACAAGGTCAACACTTGCTTTTGTCGTTATTTCTCTTATTCTTGCATGCTGCTCTCTATAAATTATATATGCTTTTGCTGTTCTTTTATAAGGAGAGTTTAACAAAACTTCTTCAACAATATCCTGTATCTCTTCAACTGTTGGAATCTTGTTTTTTATAATTTCTGTTGCAAGGTCAAGAACTTTTATCGTCAATTTTTTCGCTATATCCATCCCAAATTCTCCGGTTGCATGACCTGCTTTAAAAATAGCATTTGTTATTTTTGAACTATCAAAGTCAACAATTCTTCCATCCCTTTTAATTATTTCTTTAAACATTTTTTCCTCCTATTTTCTCTATTTCTTTTAAAAATTGTTCTATATTTTCAAATTCCTGATAAACAGAAGCGAATCTAATATATGCTACTTTATCTAATTTTTTTAATTCTTTTATAACATGTTTTCCAATTTCTTTTGATTTAACCTCATTTTCATACTTCTGTCTTAACTCTTTTTCAATATTTTCAACAATCTCATTAATCTTATCTGTACTAATCGGTCTTTTTTCACATGCTTTCTGTATACCAATTCTCAATTTATCTCTATTAAATTTTTCTCTTCTTCCATCTTTTTTTACTACAATTAGAGGTTTTAACTCAATTTCTTCATAAGTTGTAAATCTTCTTTTACATTTCAAACACATCCTTCTTCTTCTTATCGTCATTCCATCTTCTCTCTCTCTTGAATCAAGAACTTTATCTTTTAAATATCCACAATAAGGGCATTTCATTTTCTATCTATATATAGTGTTAAAATAAACTTCAAAAAACAATATATTGTATTTTAGAAAAATAATATAACACCCTAAAAAATTTGTCAAGTAGTTTTTTTAGTGACAAAAATCATTTAGGGAAAATTTTATTTAGTTTTATCTGAAGAGGAAGAAGGTATATTGGAACTTGAAGTTTTTGATATCAAACTTTCTTCTTCTTTTTGTTTTCTTTTATATTCTTCACTTCTATACTCTGTTGTGTAAAATCCAGGTCCTTTATAAATTATTCCTCCACCAATACCAACCAATCTCCTTAAACTTTGATTTTTACATTGCGGACAAATCTTTAATGGGTCCTCAGTCATTTTTTGGAATTTTTCAAATTTATATCCACAATTTTTGCATTCATATTCGTATGTAGGCATATCTACCTCCTTTTTATTTTTAGATATAGAATAATAATGAAAAGTTTCAACAATGTCAAGGGAAGTTTTTATAACATATAAGAATCTTCCCTAAATAAACACGATGGTAATCGCCTGACTTATAGTTTCTTTCTTTTATTTCATTATCAAGCATTTCTGGATTGATATCCACTTTTGCAACAACTATACACTCAAAATTTATTTTACCTTCTTTAACAATTGGTGACATTATATATTTTGATTTTAAAGGAGTTAATTTTGTTTCTTTAAATTTATCGTAATCTCTTCCTGAAACAGAACCACACCAATTTATAACTTTTTTATATTTATCATCAAAAATATTAACGGAAAAATCATCTGTCTGTTCTATTAGATTATAAGTATATCTTGATGGTCTTATAAAAATAGAAAAAATTGGTTGTCCCCAAACTATGCCAATACATCCCCATCCAATAGCCATTAAATTTGGTTTGCCTTTTTTATCTATTGAACAAACAAGAACATTCCCTTTTTTTAATGCTTCAATCGTTTCCTTAATAACTTCTGTATAATTAATATCTTTTTTCATCCTACCCTTTTTCAAAACATTCTTTAAAAAATAGCGTTGTTTCTTCTAAAACTGAATTTTCACTTTCTTCAGTTGTAAAAACATGCCCTCCTTTATCAAGAATAAGCATTTTCAAACTACTTGCGCTTTTATGAAATTTTTCAAAATAAAAAAGGGGGTTTTTCAAATCAAGAGAAGCATCATCCTTTGTATGAATAATAAAAACTTTTCCTTTATATTTTTTGACAAATCCCTCTATATTGACTTTTTCAAGTGAATTAATAAAACTTTTACCTATATAATGACCTATTCCAGGGATATAACATTTCCCATATTTTTCAATTTTCTCTTTTATTTTTTTGGTCAGAATTTTCTTTTTTATAATCTTTGGAAATGCAAGAGGAGACCATAAACATAACCCTTTAACTTCTGAAAATTGAGAAGATACATAAACTGCAGTTAGCGCTCCCATTGAAAGACCACAAATTCCTATTTTTTGTTTATCAACAAATTCAAATTCTTTTAAAAATTGAACTGCTTTTTTTCCATCTTCCATTTCTGTTTCAATAGTCATCTCCTCAAAACTCCCTTCACTATCTCCAGAACCATAGAAATCAAATCTTAAAACTGAAATACCTTCTTTGTATAACCTTCTCGCAAGTTTTGTAAATAAAAAATGGCTTTCAACTTTACTTCCTGTAAAACCATGAAAAAGAATAACTGCTGGTGATATATTTTTTTCTACAATATGAATAACCCCAAACAACCTCCCTTTACTTCCATCAAAAATTACTTGTTTTTCCATATAACCTCCGTTTTTATCTTAAAGAAGAGCAACTATATCCTCAACTTTTATTTGTTCAAGACAATACTTATACTTACAGTTTTTCATTTTTTCATTTTTACAAGGACTGCATTCAATTTTCTTGTAAACAATTTTAACATTTTCCCCTCTTGGTCCCCAGATAAATGGAGAAGTAGGACCAAAAATAGCAATTGTTTTAACACCTAAAAAACTGAATAGATGTGTAAACCCAGAATCATTTCCAATATAAGTAGTGGTTTTTTCAGCAATTTTTAAAATATTATCTATATCAATATTAAAAAAAATCTCTCCTTTGAAATTTTTTCTCCAAAATTCAACTTCATCTTGTTCAGCAGGTCCTAAAATTAACTTTACATTTTTTAAGTTTTCAATAAGTTCTAAAAATTTTTCTTTCGGCCAGTTTTTATTTTTACTTCCACTTCCTGGATGGATAACAAAAAACTCGCCTTTCCTTTTTAAACTGAAACTTACTGAATTGATAATACTTTGATTAAATATATCTGTTAATGGTTGAAGTAAATAATCTGTTATATGAATATTTAATTTTTCTTTTTCTATAGGATGAAAAAATACCTTCCCTTTAAAAAATTTCTTAATATTAATTCCCAAAATTTCTTCTTCATTAATATATGCGACAATAATATCAAATTCTTGGAAAAAATTTTTAAGTTTTTTATTATCATTCTCAAACAAAAATAGATATTCATATGAATCAATCGGAATAAAATTATCAGCATATCCTATTTTTTCAACAAGACCTTTATAAATCCCTTTGCCTGCAATGAAAACCTTAAATCCATTTTTTTTAAAATTGTAAAAAACAGGAAAGGTTAAAACTAAATCACCAAGAGCTCCTTCTCTAATTATTAATACCTTTTTCATTTTTTATAATTTTTTCTATTTCTTTCAAAATCACTTCAAAACCTTCTCTATCTGGAAAAATTTTGTATACATATTCATTTAGCTTGAAAAATTTCTCACCTTCTTGAATTTCTGAAAAAACTTTATAAAGGTCAAGAAAATAAAAATCTCTTCTTTCAGAAATTCTTTTAATTTTTTCTCTATATGGTTGATAAATTTCTAAATAAGGATATGAAGGGAATGGAGAAACTAAAATTATATATGAGGTTTTCTGAGATAATAAATATGAAATTCCATCATAAACCTTTTCCCATTCATTTAATTTATGTCTCCTTAAAAGTGATTTGGAAAATGGAAATAAAATAACAAAAGAATTCTCTTCTATTTTATTAAGATTTTCCTGTATAAATTTAAATTCAGTAAAAAGATAATTTGTGTATTTTTCTTCTTTTATACTCAAAACTTCAACCTCTTTTCTTTTTAGAAATTCAATTAAATCTTCTGGAAAATCACCAATAAAAATTATTTTTGAAAATCCTTCTCCTTTTTTTATATTTTTATATTCAGGAACTTTAAAAATTATATAAAAATTGTTTTTTTTCAAAAAAGGTCCATCAGTAAAATAACCTTTTTCATTTGGGTCTAAAACTTTTATTATTTTTTCGGTCAGTTCTATATCGTAAAAATAAAGTTTAATCTTCATCTCTTCTTCTAAATTTAAAGATAAATTTATTGTTTTACCATTTTCTTTACCAGGAAGAAGGTATATTTCTCTCTTATTATTTTGAAATATAAGATTATAACAAATTGGAACTTCTGAAATGTTTTCAATTCTCACAGGAATATAAAGTATTTCATTTTCATAAACAAAACTTTCAAAAGGAAGAATATTAAAATTGGTTTTTATCTCTTTCTCCCTATCAAGAAATATTTTATGACTGAATTCCCCATAATTTTTATTCTTCTCTACTTTTAATTTTAAATTTATTTCTTTTTTTTCACAATCTAATTTAAGATTAAGCTTTTGTCCGTGATAATTTTTGCCATCTATCTCCCATAAATATTTATCACCTAAAAAACAAGATGCATCAAGTTCTAAAATAATCATTCTTTTATCTTTAATTTTAAATGGACCTTCAACTTTATAATTAAAATATGGAGTAATTGGAGATATTAAGTTTTCTACTTTTAAAATTTTCATTTTAACAGAAACTTCATTTATAGATGTCAAATCCCAGTAAACTTTTCCTTTATCATTGTAAAAACCAATTCCTTCTAAATTCCTTTCTCTAATTTTATTAAGTGGTATCTCTATTTTCACCCATTTCCCTTGTTCTGGTAACTCACCTATTTTTTCTTTACTAATCCCTTTAATATTTATCTTGTCTTGACCAAATGAAAAATAATAATGCCTTCTATATCTTGAAACAATTTCTACCATTATTTCTTCTGGCTTATTTTCTTGTTCAATAAAAATATAAGTAACAACTTTATCATCAGGATTTATAGGAAACTGCGTTGGAAAACTAACTCTATGAAAAGAAAAACCGGCAATCCCTGTATGAGAATAAATCCCAGATAATGACTTTTCAACCCATAACCAAACCCCTGATTTAACTGAATTTGGGGGTAAGTAATCATCTATTAAAATTGTGCCAGAATTGAACTTTTCATATATTTTCTTTTTATTGCTATAACCAATTAGAACTTTATAATTATTTGAATTTGTTGGTTCAAAAAAAACTTCAAATTCTTCTTTTAAAAAATTAACTCCTAAAATTCTACATTCTTTCCCATTATCATCAATAATTTTAATATCATTATATCTTTCTTTTCCTGTAATAAAATTAAAACTTGCAATTTTTATAGTTTCAAGAAGTTGTTTATTCTCACATGTTAAATTTAACAAATATCTGTATTCGGAAAAAATAAAAAATTGGAAGCACAAAAAAAATAAAAAAATTTTTCTCATTTTATTTTTTTTATCTTTAAGGCAACATCTCTTTCAAAAGGAATAATAGAAATTATAAAATCTTTCTCGTTTTCATAAAAAATCTCTTTTATTATCTCACCTTTATAAGTATCCCAAAATTCTATTTTGTATTTACCAGGTAAAAAATTATTTAATTTTAAAACAGAATTTTCTATTTTAACTGGTTTAATTCTTTTAATTTGGCTATTGAATATTTTTTTATCAAATATCCAGAAAAAACCCTGCTCTTTATTTTGAATACCAACAAAGTCAACATCTTTACCTATGATTTTTCCATCAGATACCTGTAAAAATTTATTTCTTCTATCTTCTTTTTCCCAGAATTTTGAAAGTGCTTTATAATGAAAATATAAGTTAAAATAATCAATAAATGGCCACCACCAAAAAAGAGCAACTCCAAACATAGGCATCATAGAAGAAGCCCAAATTCCCGCATGTAGATTATCTTCAAGAAAAATTCTGTCTCTTCCAACCCCAAATTCATTTATAAATATTGGCTTCTGATAAAATTTTCTTTTTTCATAATAATCTCTTATACTATCAACAATTAAATTGTGATATGCATTGCCAACAAGTGACTCAAGTTCAGGAATTATCCATACCATAGGGTCATCTTCCCTTCTACAATAATGTGTTGAAATTGGTTTTTTATAAGGGTCTATTGATTTTAAATAAGGATATATTATTTTATGCCAGTATCTAACTTTATCAGATGAATAAAAACCAGTTAAATCAACTTCATTCCATAATTCCCAAAAAACGATATTCGGACAATAACTCCATCTTGAGACAATATAATTTAATCTTTGTTTGAAATAATCAATTGCTTTTTGATTTACAAAAAATTCATCAGGTGATTTTAAAAAGCCACCATTTATCTCATTATAAGGATTGTCCCACCATTCAGCATCAGGATGAATACTAAATTGACCATGGTTAATCAGAGTTAAATCAATAAAAATACCATATTTTTCTGCAATTTCACATATATAATCAAGTTTCCATGAATTTTCTAAGCTGTATTTACCAAGGTTTTTATAATGAGGTGCATAATTATAGTTCCACTCAATCCCTACCCACCAAA
>JAMWCA010000153.1 GCA_023819545.1 Candidatus Omnitrophota bacterium | reverse complement strand
TTTCTAAGGACAAAATACCCATTATAAAAAATAACTATGGGATAGCAGTTTTGACTACTTCAAAAGGGGTTATGAGTAGTAGAAAAGCGAAAGAAATTGGAATTGGCGGAGAATTACTTTTCTATATATGGTAAAAAGGGAAGTATTATGGCAAGATTAGGTAAAAAACCAATTGAGATTCCTGAAGGGGTAAATGTAAAAGTAGAAAATCAGAAAGTTTTTATTGAGGGCAAAAAAGGGAAACTTGTTCAGGAAATTTTTCCAAATTTAAGTGTAATTGTTGAAGATAAAAAAATATTGGTAAAAAATCAAGTGGAGCCGAAAAATAAAAAATTATATAGAAAAACAAATGCTCTTTGGGGTTTATTAAGAAGTTTGCTTGCAAATATGATAAAAGGTGTAAGTGATGGTTTTGAAAAAATCCTTGAGATTCATGGAATTGGATATAAAGGAGAAGTTAGGGGGAATAAACTTATTCTTTCAGTTGGTTTTACTCACCCTGTTGAAATAGAAATACCGAAAGAAATATCTGTAGAAGTGAGTAAAAATACAATAATATTCATAAGAGGAGCAGATAAACAAAAAGTGGGTGAATTTGCTGCAAAAGTGAGAAAGATTTGTCCACCCGAACCATATAAAGGAAAAGGGATTAGATATAGAGGAGAATATGTAAGACAAAAAGCAACAAAAGCAGGAGTAGAGGCAAAAAAATGAAACTAACAAGAAGTGAAAAAAGAAAAAAAAGACATTTAAGAGTAAGAAAGAAAATTAAAGGTTCATCTGAAAGACCAAGGTTATGTGTTTTTAGAAGTCATAAGCATATATATGCTTCATTAATAGATGACAGTGTTATCCCTAATAAAGTTATTACAACTGTTTCAAGTTTGTCTCCTGAATTTAAAAAACTTGCTTCAGATAAAAGTATTAATGGAGGAAATTTAAAAGGAGCAGAACTGGTTGGTAAATTATTAGCTGAGAAAGCAAAATCACTTGGAATAGAGAAAGTAGTTTTTGATAGAGGTGGATATAAATATACAGGTAGAGTTAAAATTTTGGCTGAATCCGCAAGAAAAGGAGGTTTAAAATTTTAGAAAAAGATAATATCACTGGAGAAAAAACAGAAGAAAAACAAATTGTAATTGAGATAAGAAGGGTTACAAAGGTTACAAAAGGTGGGAAGAATTTAAGTTTTCGTGCAATTGTTGTTGTTGGTAACGGACAAGGAAAAGGTGGCTTTGGAGTTGGTAAAGCAAATGAAGTTCCCGAAGCTATCAGGAAAGCAGTAGAACAGGCAAGGAAAAATATGATAGAGATTCCTTTGAAAGATGGGACAATTCCTCATGATGTAAAAAGTAAATTTGGACCTTCAATTGTAATTTTAAAACCTGCTTCTAAGGGGCATGGTATGGTTGCTGGAAGAACTATGAGAGCATTATTTGATGTCTGTGGAATAAAAGATATTACATGTAAATGTCTTGGTTCAACAAATCCGATAAATGTTTTATATGCAACAACAAAAGCATTGAGTAAGATAAAAGTAAGGAGAGAAGAAAATGAAGATTAATCAGTTAAAAGTGCCTTTTGGGGCGAAACACAAGAAGAAGCGTGTTGGTAGAGGTGATTCTTCTGGACATGGCGGAACTTCAACGAGGGGGCATAAGGGACATAAAGCAAGAAGTGGCTATAAATTATCGTTTAATTTTGAAGGTGGACAAATGCCTTTATTTAGAAGGTTGCCAAAAAGAGGTTTTAGACATTTAAAAAAGTATAAAATTGAAATAGTAAATTTATATCAGATTGAAAAATTGTTTCAAGAAGGAGAAGAAGTCACTATAGAAAAGTTAAAAGAAAAGGGTCTTATTAAAAAGGGTCAATTTGTTAAAATCCTTGGTGAAGGAAATTTAACAAAAAAATTTATAATTTCTGCACACCATTTTTCCCAAAAAGCGAAAGAGAAAATAGAAAAAGTAGGTGGTAAGGTTAACATTATCAAGGTAGAGAAAAATGTTTGAGGCGTTTAGGGATTTATTTAAAATACCTGATTTAAAAAGAAGAATAGGTATAACAATTTTACTTTTAACTGTTTATAGATTTGGTTGTTACATACCTGTTCCTGGGATTAATGGTAAAGAACTCGCAAAAATATTTGAAAGTTCTGCAAGTACTCTTTTTTCATTGGCAGATTTATTTTCAGGAGGGGCTTTAAGTCAAGCAACAATCTTTGCCCTTGGGATTATGCCATACATTAGTGTTTCAATTGTTCTTGAATTGCTTGCATCTGTTGTTCCCTTTTTTGAAAATATGTTGAAAAGTGGTGTTGAAGGCAGGAGAAAATTAACACAACTTACAAGATATGGAACAGTCGGTTTATGTATTTTTCAGGGTTTTGCAATAAGTTTTTTTCTTGAAAATCCTGAACACTTTGGAGGTATTGTAATAGTTACAAATCCAGGGTGGTTATTTCGTGTTATAACAACACTTACATTAACAACAGGAACAATCTTTCTTATGTATCTTGGTGAACAGATAACAGAAAAAGGGATAGGTAATGGTATTTCACTGATAATTACAACAAGTATTATATCAAGGATGCCTGTTGCATTTCATAGGATGGCAGGACTTGTTAGTGCTGGAGAAATAAATATTTTTGTTGTTATTATACTTATTGCTTTAATCTTTGGAGTGGTAGCTTGTGCTATTTTAATAAATGAAAGCGAAAGAAGGATTACAATACAATATGCTAAAAGAGTAATTGGAAAAAGAGTATATGGGGGGCAGTCGACATATCTTCCAATAAAGCTAAACCAAGGTGGTGTAATCCCTCTAATTTTTGCAATAGCTATTTTGACTTTCCCTGCAACTATTCTTTCTTTTGCTCAAAATAAATTTTTAATTAAGTTATCAAATATTTTATCTCCTACTCAGCCAATTGGTATGTTTTTATATGCTATTCTAACAATTTTCTTTTGTTATTTTTATGCTGGCATTATTTTTAATCCTGATAACATTGCAGATGACCTTCAAAAGTATGGCGGATTTATACAGGGGATAAGGCCTGGAAAGTCAACAGCACTTTATCTTGAAAGAGTTTTGAATAGATTGACTCTTCCTGGTTCTATAATGCTTGCTGCTATTGCTCTTTTTCCATATATACTTATGCATATTTATAGAAAAATCCCTTATATTGTTGCAAGTATTTTTGGAGGGATTGGTCTTTTAATA
>JAMWCA010000152.1 GCA_023819545.1 Candidatus Omnitrophota bacterium | reverse complement strand
TTTTTTATTTCTTCAAGGGCTTTCTTAAATTGTAAATCTTGCTCACTTGTTGGAATTATTGGTTTTTCACCTTCAAGTTTTACTTCTATATCGGGTTCAATTCCTTGTCCTTCAATACATATTCCTTTTGGTGTGTAATATTTTGCTATTGTCAGTTTTATAGCAGAACCATCAGAAAGTGTTATAACATTTTGAACAGAACCTTTACCAAAAGTTTTTGTTCCAATTGATAAAAATGAGGGATAATTATCTTTAAGGGCACCAAAGAGAATTTCAGAAGCAGAAGCAGAACCACCATTTACAATAAGAACTACTGGTTTTTGCCAGATTGGTTTATTTTTACTGTAAAATTTTACAGAGTCCTTTTTATTTCTTCCTTGAGTATAAACGATTAATTTATTAGGTGGTAAAAAGAACTCACTTATTTCTATTGCAACACTTAAAAGCCCCCCAGGGTTATTCCTTAAATCAATAATCAAACCCTTTATCTTCTTTTCATTAAATTCATTTAATACTTTTCTTAAGTCATTTGGAGTATTTTCTTGGAATCCTGTTAACCTGACATATCCAATTTCGTCGTATACCTTTGATTTTACAGATTTTATTTTTATTACATCTCTTTCAAGTGTAAATTTAATTAAATTTTCTGCTCCTTCTCTTAACACACTTATTGTTACTTTTGTTCCCTTTTTTCCTCTTAGCATCTGTGCAGCTTCCATTGTGGTCATTCCTTTTGTTGATTTACCATCAATTTCAATTATTTTATCTCCCTCTTTAATTCCTGCTTTCCAAGCAGGAGTATCTTCTATTGGACTTACAACAGTTATTATTCCATCTTTTAAAGTTATTTCCATGCCTACTCCCTCAAATTCTCCCTTTGTTTCTATTTGTAACTCTTTTTTTAATTCTGGTTCTAAAAATGCGCTGTATGGGTCAAGAGACATAAGCATACCTTTTAACGCACCATATATAAGTTTTTTATTCTCAACAGTGTCTACATAGTTATCCTTTACTATATTTAAAGCATCAATAAACAAATCTAAATTTTTATAAATATTGTCTTCCCATTTATTTTTTTGCTGAACTTTAACATCTCCGCCAAAAACAATTGTAAAGAATAAAAACGCCAGTATAAATAACAATACTTTTTTCTTCATATTTCTCCTTTTTATAGATATTTTACCTTTTATTTTAACTTATTTAAATGTTCAATTAAAATCTTTTTTACAATATCTGGATTTGCTTTACCACTTGTTTTTCTCATCACTTGCCCTAATAAGAACATAACGGTTTTCTCTTTCCCTTTTTTCCAATCATTAACTGCTTTCTGGTTTTCCTGAATAACCTGTTTAACAATTTTTTCTATTAAATCTTCATCTTCTATCTGCATTAAGTTTTTCATTTTTACAATTTCAGATGGAATTTGTCCAGTTATGTATGATTCTTTAAAAATTTCTTTTCCTACGCTTACAGTTATTTTCTTTTCATCTATCAATTTTAATATTTCAACAAAATTTTCTGGTTTTAGAGGAATTTCTTCCTTTTTTAATATTTTACCTTTAGTTAATGATAAAAGTTCACTCATAATCCAATTTGCAATTATTTTTGGATTTTTATAATATTTTGTGCATTCTTCAAAATAATCAGCAATTCCTTTCTGTGAAGTTAAAACAGTTGCATCATAATCAGATAAATTATATTCTGCTTTAAATCTTTCTTTCCTTTGTTCAGGTAATTCTCCAATTTCTTTCTTTATTTCTTCAATCCATTTACTATCAATTAAAACAGGAACAAGGTCTGGTTCAGGGAAATATCTATAATCATGTGCCTCTTCTTTTGTTCTCATACCTTCTGTAATTTCTTCTTTTTCATTCCACAAACGGGTTTCTTGTATTATTTTTCCACCATTTTTAAGTATTTCTAATTGCCTTTTACATTCAAAAATTAATGCCTTTTTGACAGATTTAAAAGAATTCATATTTTTAACTTCTGTTTTTACTCCTAAATCTTTTTCCCCTTTTCTCCTAACAGAAATATTAGCATCACATCTTAAAGAACCTTGTTCCATATTACAATCACTTATTTCAAGGTATTCAAGTATTTTTTTTAATTTTTCAAGAAATTTTTCCCCCTCTTCTGGACTTCTAATATCAGGTTCTGTGACAATTTCTAATAAAGGGATGCCACTTCTATTAAAATCTACATATGAAATTGGAGAAGTTTCAGAATGTAATAATTTCCCAGCATCTTCCTCAAGATGAATTCTTTTAAAATGTATTTTCCTACCATCAACTTCAAGAAATCCACCAGTAGCAATTGGTTCTTCATACTGTGATATCTGATAGTTTTTAGGCAAATCTGGATAGAAATAATTTTTTCTTGCAAATCTACAAAAATTTGAAATATTAGAATTGAAAACAATGCCAGTTTTTATTGCAAGTTCAATCGCTTTTTTATTTATAACAGGCAAAACTCCAGGCATTCCACAACAAATAGGGCATACCTGAGTATTTGGAAGATTCCCAAATTTTGTTGAGCAAGAACAAAACATTTTAGTTTTTGTTAATAATTCTACATGAACTTCAAATCCAATGACTACTTCATATTCTTCCATTTTTTAAATCTTTTTAACTCCTGCTTTCAAACTTATCTTTAATGAACTGTTTTCTTTCAATTTTAACTGGTCATTCCTTTTAATTGCTTCTGAAAGGATTGGTAAACTTGAAAATGGTTCAAGAGCAACATTATAATTTCTTCCATACCATGGATAATTATAACTTCCTTTTGCAATTCTCCAGAACCATATATATTTGAAAGTTTCAAGGGGAAACTCCATAAAAAATCCAATCTTTAACTTTTCATTTATAATTTCATAATAACCCTCTTCTAAATCAGATAAAAAAATAACATCGGAAACATTATCATTTTCTGAAGGGACTTTACTTATATTTATAAGTTTTCCATCGCGCCCTTCAACAAACGGCCAAATTCCCTCGGTTTGCTTTAAATTTGTATATGACTTGCCATCCCCAGCAGCAACATTAATTTTTGCTTTTTTAATATTAATTACACAATCTTCTGATAAAAATGGCTTCCCAAATGCTGGATGATGTCCCCAAATAAAGTCCATTTCCTCTCCTGCAAGATTAAAAACTTCTTCATCAATTTTTATGTAAGGTTTACCACTTTCTATTGTTATTGTTTTTTCAAGGTAAAAAGGAGTTCTATAGGTATATACATAAAATTTAATTGATATTTTTT
>JAMWCA010000151.1 GCA_023819545.1 Candidatus Omnitrophota bacterium | reverse complement strand
TAGATATAAGAAACTATAATGTTTTTTCTTTCGATGAAAAAAGAAAATATATTAAAGAGAATCAAGAAAGAAGAAAGGAAGGATTTTATGGTGGAGTATATCCTGCTGACAAAAAAGAATTGACAGAGACGATACCTTTGAAAACATTCCCTTCCTCTGAAAAATTATCGGTTTTCCTTTCTCAGCATACAGGTAATCCTGCAAATTTAATTGTTAAGGTAGGAGATAGAGTAAAAAAAGGACAGAAGATAGGTCAAGCAGATGGATTTATTTCTTCAACAGTTCATTCACCTGTAAGTGGTAAAGTAATATCAATAGAGGAAAAAATACATCCTGTATATCAAAAACCACAGTTATCAATTATTATTGAAAATGATTTTAACGAAACCTTAGACCCTTCTGTTGAACCAATAATTAATTGGGATAAATTACAGAAAGATAAATTGATATATTTATTAAAAGAAAAAGGAATTGTAGGTCTTGGTGGTGCAATGTTCCCTTCACATGTGAAATTATCTCCACCAAGAAAAGTTGATACATTAATTGTAAATGGATGTGAGTGTGAACCTTATCTTAATGCGGATAATCGCTTAATGATTGAACAACCAGAAAGTATAATAAAAGGGATAGAAATAGTTAGAAGCATATTAGACATTTCAAATGTTATATTTGCAATAGAAGATAACAAAAAAGATGCAATTACTTCTGTGGGTCAAGTATTAAATAAATATTCTGGTATAAGGTTGGAAACCTTAAAAACTAAATATCCGCAAGGTGCAGAAAAAATGCTTATAAAGAGGACAACAGGAAGAATAGTTCCAGAAGGAGGGCTCCCTTTTGAAGTTGGTGTTATAGTTTTGAATGTATCAACGCTTTATTCTATTTACAGAGCAATATATCAAGGTATTCCTCTAATTGAAAGATATATTACTGTTGCAGGAGAAAGTGCGATATTGCCTGGAAATTTTTTAATAAAAATTGGGACAAATTTTTTAGATATACTTAAAACATGTTTTGGTCTTGATGCAATACCTTCTGGATATCAGTTGAAAATGGGTGGACCTATGATGGGCATTACTCAAAATGATGTTACTTCTTCTGTTATAAAAGGGACTACTGGAATTTTATTACTTGAAAAGTCAGTCATAGATTTTTCAGAAGAAAATATCTGTATAAGGTGTGGAAGATGTGTTGATGTATGTCCAATGGAACTTCTACCATATTATTATGCTTTTTATGGAAGTAAAAGAAAATGGGAAGAGATGAAAAAGTATAAAGTGAAAAATTGTATTGAGTGTGGTTGTTGTCAGTATATATGTCCATCAAAGATAAACCTTATATCTCTCATAAAAAAGGGGAAAAAGAATGTTGATAACAAAACTTAAAGAAAGAGAAAAGGTTGCAAATATATTTAGCAATAAGAATGTATTTATATTCAAATGTTTTGGATGTAAAGAAGTATATTTTCCGGAGGAAGAAATTGATGCGCTTTTAAAAGAACTTAAATGTTTTGATAAAGTAGTTCGTTTAGATTATTTTTGTAGAGAAGAATTTGTTGAAAGTTATATTGATAGATATAGGAATGCATTGGAAAAAGTTGATATAGTTGTTGTTTTTTCTTGCGGAGTTGGAGTTCAAGTTGTTTCAAAACTTATTCCTGATATTTTTGTTTTCCCAGGTTGTGATACTTATTATATAAATGGATTTCAAGGCCTAACATCACAAGATATAGATTGTCAACAATGTGGTCAGTGTTGGTTAAATATTACAGGAGGAATATGCCCAATTACATCTTGTTCAAAATCACTTTTAAATGGACCATGTGGTGGAACAAGCAAAGATGGAAAATGTGAAGTAAATAAGAATATGGATTGTGGTTGGATTTTAATATATAAACGATTAAACTTACTTAATGAAGAAAAAATAATGAAAGAAGCACCTATAAATTTAAGGGATTACAGGATAATTATAGATAGGAGACAAAAACGAGGAGTTATAAATGGAAATATCAAATCTTCAGAAAAAACTGAATCAAGGTAAATTTGTTATAACTTCAGAAATAGGACCTGGAAAAGGGACAAATCTTGATTTTTTGAAAGAAGCAGAAGAGATAAAAGATAAAGTTGATGCAATAAATGTGACTGATTTACAAAGTTCAGTTATGCGACTTGGCTCTCTTGCTGTTTGTCATTTACTTGTTGATATGGGGATTGAACCAATCTTTCAGATAACTTGCAGAGATAGAAATCGCCTTGCTTTACAATCAGACCTTTTAAGTGCATATGTTTTAGGAATAAGAAATGTCTTATGTTTGACAGGAGACCATCCAATTTTAGGAGACCATCCTGAAGCAAAACCAGTTTTTGACCTTGATTCTGTTTCTTTATTAAAAGTTGCTTCAATGTTAATGGAAGGAAAAGATATGAAAGGGAATCAATTGGATGGAAAAGTAGAATTTTTTCTTGGTGCAGTTGTAAGTCCTGGATATGAGCCAGTTGATTTACAAATTATTAAAATGGAAAAAAAGATAGAAGCTGGAGCAAAATTTTTTCAAACACAAGCAATCTACGATTTAAAAAAATTTGAAGAATTTATCAAAAAAGTTGAAAAATATAAAATTCCAATACTTGGCGGTATTGTTTTACTGAAATCTGCAGGTATGGCTAAATATATGAATGAAAATGTTGCAGGAGTAAGTGTGCCTGATAGATATATTGATATGATGGCAAAAGCAAAAAAAGAGGAAAGAGTAAAAGTAAGTTTAAATATAGGAGCAGAGTTAATTAAAGGGATGAAGGATATGTGTCAAGGTATACATATTATGCCGCTTGGTTGGGATAAATATGTTCCCGAATTACTTTCTCTCTCAGGTCTAATTTAAATTTTCTTATCTTATTTATTTGAGAAAAAATGGGAAAAGTAGAAAAATTAAGATGGTTGATGTTTTCAAACCTAAATGATAAATTTCCATATAAACTATATATTGAAGAATATCCTCACCATTTTTTATGTCTTAATGTTCAAGAAAGATGGCCAGGACCGAATAAACAAATCTATTGTCTTAGAGAAGGACATTTTAATGAGGACGAACTTCCTAAATCTGAACCTATTGAAATTTGTTTTATAAAATTAAAAAAACAGTATGGAAAGAAATTAGAAATTGTCCTTGACAGAAAGATAAAAAAAAAGGTGTTGGTTTTTATTTCTTAAAAAAGAATATAAGAAAAAGAAAGGTGAGTTTTATGAGCAAATATTCTGGATTACA
>JAMWCA010000150.1 GCA_023819545.1 Candidatus Omnitrophota bacterium | reverse complement strand
TTTTTATAAATTTCTTTTTCAATTTCTAAAAAACCCTCTTCTAAATTTTTATAAAAAGGATATTCTCTTTCTTTGAAATTAGATAAATCCTCCTTTTCCATTGAATTTTTCAAATTTTCTAAAAATTCAATATATCTATTTATTTTTTTCTTGCTCTTTTCTGCCTGTTCAGTAGAAAGGATTTCTGGATATACCTCTTCTAATGTTTTTAAATAAGAAAAGCAATTTTCCTTCATTTCTTCTATAATTTGAAAACATATATTTGTTAACTCCTTTTTATCTTTCAGATTTTCTATATTTTCAAAAAGGAAATTTCTTCTATCTTCTATATCTTCTTTTGTTTTGATATTGAATAATTTCTTTAGATGATTTTTGTAGTTTATATATTCCCTAAAACTTTTTCCTGTTATTTCCCTTATTTCTTTGGTCTTTTCCGGTTTATCCTTAAATTGAATGTTTAATTCCTCCAGTTTTTTATTATTTGTTTCATATATCGTCTTTAATTTTAAAAGTTTACCTTCATATTTTTTATAAAGTCCATTTGATTTTTTTTCAAATATCTCTTTTTCAACTATTTCCTTAACATCCTTTTCTTTTTGATATAAAATTTTTTCTATCTCTGAAAGTTTCTCTTTAATCTTTTTAACTTCTATTCCTAAAGTTTTTTCAATTTCTTCCTGTCTTTTCTTATATTTCTCATCAATTTCGTTTACTATATCTATGAAGTCCATCTTTATATCCTTTTTTGCCCTCTTCTTCTGCCATAAAATTTTTACTGTCTCTTCTCTTCCAATAATTTCTGGGTTCCCTCCAAGAATAATATCAACACCTCTACCTGCCATTTGAGTTGCTATAGTAACTGCTTTTGGTTTTCCTGCCTGTGCAATTATCGCTGCCTCTGCTTCATGATTTTTCCCGTGCAAAACCTTATGAGGGATATTTTTTTTATCAAGCATTTTACTTAATTTTTCTGCTTTTTCTATAGAAATTGTTCCAATAAGAACAGGCCTTCCTATTTTATATAATTCTTCGACTTCCTTTACTATCGCATTAAACTTTTCTTTTTCTGTTGTATAAATTTCATCATCATATTCTGTTCTTTTTAATGGTTTGTTTGTTGGTATTACTATTACATCAAGTTTATAGATTTCTTTAAATTCAAGTGCCTCTGTTATTGCAGTCCCTGTCATTCCAGCAATTTTTTTATAAAGTTTAAAATAATTCTGAAATGAGATTGTAGCAAGGGTTTGATTTTCACTTTCTATTCTTACCCCTTCTTTTGCTTCAATTGCCTGATGAAGTCCATCTGACCACCTTCTCCCTGGCATAAGTCTTCCTGTAAATTCATCAACAATAATTACTTGACCATCTTTAACAACATATTCCTTATCCCTTTTAAAGAAATTGTGTGCTCTTAGTGCTTGATTTATATGATGAACAAGTTCTGTATGTGTTCCATCATAAAGATTACCAATATTTAAGAGTTTTTCACACTTTTTAATACCTTCTTCTGTTAAAGTAACTGTCTGGTTTTCTTCATCTACTATAAAATCCTTATCTTTTGAAAGTTTTCTTACAAGTCGGTCAACTTCATAGTATAAAGAAGGGCTTTCTTCGCTTGGACCAGATATTATTAAAGGAGTTCTTGCTTCATCAATTAGAATTGAATCAACTTCATCTATAATTGCATAATTTAATTTTCTCTGCACTTGGTCTTCTTTTCTAACTGCCATATTATCTCTCAAATAATCAAAACCAAATTCACTTCCTGTTCCATAAGTTATATCACATAGATATGCCTCTTTTCTGCTTACAGGTCTTAAATATAAAAATCTTGAATCAGGAGGAAGATGTGTAGGGTCAAATTTATAAGCAACTGAAGAATATCTATCTTTTGTCTCTTTATAAGAAACAATACATCCAACAGAAAGTCCTAAATAATCGTAAATAGGCCCCATCCATTGGGTATCTCTTTTTGCAAGATAATCATTTACTGTTACAAGATGACATCCTTCACCTTTTAAAGCATTTAAAAATAAAGGTAAAGTTGCAACAAGAGTTTTCCCTTCTCCTGTAGCCATCTCTGCAATCTTTCCTGAATGTAGAACAATCCCTCCTATTATCTGAACATCAAAATGTCTCATGTTTAAAGTTCTTCTTGCTGCTTCTCTTACAAGTGCAAAAGTATCTACTATAAAATTATCAACTGGTTCTCCTTGAGAAATGAGTTTCCTTATCTCTTCTACTTTTTCAAGCATCTGGTCTCTTGTTAAGTTTTTAACTTCCTCTTCTTTTTCATTTATTTTTTTTAAAATTTCAATTAAGTTTTCAAGAAATAAAACTTTTTCTCTGTTAAGGAATCTGCTCAAAATATTTCTTGTCCCAGGATTAAGAAGTTTTAATCTTGATAATAAATCTTGATAATAGTTCATATTTTTCTCTCTTTTGCAGGAAGAGTTTTTAAAATTAATTTTTCAAATGCCGGGAGGCAGAATCGAACTGCCCACGCCAGCCTTTTCAGGGCTGCGCTCTACCACTGAGCTACCCCGGCTCTGGTAAAAATAAAATACCAATTTATCAATTTTTTGTCAAGTTTTAAATTTTTCTTTAAAATATAATCAATATGACGAGAAGAGAGTTAAATATAAAAATTTTTGAAGGAAAGGCAAACAAGGTCTTATGGCAACCACGACTTGAAACTTGGATAAATTATCATAGAAAGAATAATTCTCTACCGGATAGTTTTAAGGACCTTTCAAATTTTCAGATTTATGATCAACTTGGCTGTTCAATAAGATATGGTGTTAATAGTGGTTTAGTTGAATATAATGAAGAAATTGTTGAATATTTTGAAAAAGTTATAGATGAAAACCATATAGAAACAATTTTAAGAACAAAATGGGGAGATTTAAGGACTGTTTATCAAATAGTTAAAGAAAATGAAAATAAAAGGATAGTGAAATTCCCGGTTGAAAATATTGAACAAATTAAAATTCTGACAAACTTAATTAGGAATAAAAGATATATTTTTGTAAAGGAAATTTTTAAAGAAAGTGATAAAAGATTGGGAAATAGAGGAGCACCAACAATTTTTCTTTCAAGTTCTGGATTTACAGATCTAATAAAATATGGAGCAGGCCTTTTAAATACTTTTTATATTCTTAAAGATTATCCTAAAGCAATAGAAGAATATCTTGAGGCATGTGAAGAGAGAGACGAAAGAATGATAAAAGAAGTTTTAAAATCTGATTGCAAAATTTTCAATCTTGG
>JAMWCA010000149.1 GCA_023819545.1 Candidatus Omnitrophota bacterium | reverse complement strand
AAATTGACATTAACGATGAAGAAAAAATTTTGGAATTTTTTAATTCTTCATTAAAAGTTTTAAAACTTGGTGGTGAAATGAAAAGCGTTTTTTATGAGTGTGAAAAAATAAATAAAAGTTTTGAAAATATTTTTGATTTTAAAAAACCTGAAATAAAAAATGGAGAACTTGTAAAAATTTTATATTTAACACCTGGATTGTCAAAAAATTTCTCGTTTGGAGAATTTTTAAGTGGTTCTATTAAATTAACAAACTTATCAATGAAATCAAAAAATTATGGAGATACAATGATACTAAAAAAAGGAATAGAAGCAGGAAGTGTCTTCTATGTAAAGGTAAATGATAGAAATAGTTTAGATGAGATATGGCTTAATCCGAAAGATGGAAAGTTTATAGGATGTGATTTAATAATTTATTCAAAATATAAGGAGGGATAAAATGTTTAAAGAAAAATTAATTTTAACTTTTTATGCACAAACACCAGTCCATATGGGTTCAGGAACAAGCGTTTCTTATGTTGATAACCCAATACAGAGGGAAAAACATACTGATTTTCCAATTCTTGCAGGAAGTGGAATTAAGGGTGTAATAAGAGATTTGGCTAAAAGAAAATGGCAAGATAAAAATAAAGTAGACGTAATTTTTGGACCAGAAGATGGAGCAGAAGAATATGCCTCTTGCATATCTTTTACAGATGCAAAAATTTTACTTTATCCAGTCCGCTCTGTGAAAGGGGTTTTCGCTTACATAACATGTCCATATGTTTTAAAAAGATTTAAAAATGAATTGAATAGTGTTGAAGAAGGAAGTTTTTTAAATTGTGAAATCTCAGATGTTAGTGGTGATGATAAAATTCTTATATGTTCTAATTCTGATTTAAAAATTGAGGATAATAAAGTTGCACTTGAAGAGTTTGTTTTTACCGTTGATGATAAAAATATTGATGAATTAGCAAGCAAACTTTGTGAATTCTTGCCCAATGAAATTAGGGATAAGAACGACGAGTCCTTTAAAAAACATTTTGCCATTGTTTCTGATAATGTTTTCAGGGATTTCACAAGATATGCAGTGGAGATAAGAACAAGGATAAGGATTAACCAAACTACAGGAACAGTTACAGAAGGTGCCTTATTCACTGTTGAACTTGTTCCTGCAGAAAGTATATTTTATGGATTTTTATTTATAACGGATCCAAAATTTGGAATAGATGAAAAAATATATACCAAGTTAAAAGAGAAAAAGAATAAAAACCCATGGGAAGATGCTTTGAATGATGAAAAGATAAAAGAGGAAATAACAAAGAAAAAGGAGATAGAGGAGCGAATAAAGAAAGCTTATGAAGGTGATTATTTTTCAAGCGAAGAAATCCATAAAGAATTTAAGGAACTTTTGAAAAACGACATAATCCAACTTGGTGGAGATGAAACCTTAGGGATGGGGTTAATGAAAGTAAAAATCTTTGAAAATCAAAGGGGGTGAAGAGAAAGGTGATAGGAATCAATTATAATTTTTCGATTATAACTCCGCTTATAATGGCTGGTGCGGATAGGAATGAAGTTGAATTAAGGGAAGCATCATTAAAAGGTATTTTAAGGTGGTGGTTTAGGTTTTATAAAGGAGCAAGTTTGAAGTTGCAAGAATTAAAAGAGAAAGAAGGGGAAATTTGGGGTTCGCAAGAATTGGCTTCAAGGATAAAGATATTGATAAAAAAAGAAAAGTTTGCTCACAAAAATCATTTGGCGTATCTATGCATGAACGATAAAGGAGGAAAGAAAATTAACATAAAAAGAAAAGCGTTTAACGAGGGACAAGATTTTGAGGTAAATTTTGAAATTTTGGATCCTTCCGATACTAATAATGTTGCCAAAGAACTTAGGAATACTCTTTTCTTCTTGAGCAATTTTGGGGGACTCGGTGCAAGATGGAGAAGAGGATTTGGTAGTGTTATGGTTGAAGGTTTTAAAATTCTTGGAAATGATTTAGAGGAAATTGCACAGAACTTGGAACAGGAATTAAATAATTTTCAAGACTTTCGGAATGAGAAAAACGAACAAAGTTTTATGAATCTTTCGAACACATCAATTTATCTTGTATCACCAAAGAGTAAACTCTGGGATACTTGGGTAAAAGCGATGGATGAATTAAGAGATAATCTTTACAGAGAATTAAAGAAACGCCTTTCTATAAGTGCAATAGCAATTGGGAAACCAAGGAAAGTTTCACCTTTGATTATCCAAATAAAAAAAACAAATGGTGGTTATTACGGGGTTATCTTGATATGGAAAAATTGGAATTTATATGAAAAATGTGTGAGTGAAGTAAAATCTTTAGATTTTAAAATAAAGGAGGCGAAATCATGAGCACAATTAAAACATTAACTCAAGAAAGGGCAAGATTTTGTCTTATTTGTGTAAGAAGGATTAAGCTATTGAAAGAAGGGAAATGGCAAGAACTTCAAGAAGATGGCATAAAGGACTTTTTGCCCCAAAATTTCTCTGATTTTGAAGTATTTAAAAATTTTGAAGGAGCAAAAAAAGAAGCATATAAATCATTTGAAAAGGAACGCAAAAAGGATGAAAATAGAAATAGACAAAATGAAGAGATATACAATGACTTTAAAAAAAAGGAATTTGTAAATTTTGACTACTCTAAAGATTATTCCTCGCATGCAAAAGGTCTTCCTCAAATGATTATTTCAAACGGTTTGATATCTACGCTTGCTTTCTATAAAGCGAAAGAAAAAGATAGAGGACAAATCTATCAAGATATCTCTGAAATATTGGAAGCTTTAAATTTTAAACCCTATTGCGAAGAGAAAAAAAAGAATTCAAATCTGGGGCTTCTTGATTTTTTGTTAAATACGGACGTTCATATTTTGAGACTTGCAACAAATGAAGTAATCTCAATTGCAAACTGGTTAAAAAGAATGACGGAGGTTGAATTATGAAAAGTTTTAGTGATTTAATTAACAAAATATATTCCGAAAATTCAATTAATTTCTCAGAGTGTGATAACTTATCGCTTGCCATTACAAAGTTGATAAAAAGGGACATAATTGAGAGAACACAATTGAAAACTAAATTTTTAAACGGATTTAAAAATTATAGATATCCCTCTCAACTTCTGAATAGATTAAATTCTTTTGATGGTTTTTTTAAAAATCAAGGATATGAACTGGTTTATTCTGGACAATTGCAAACCAAATCCCGTCTTATAGTTGGGCTTGGTTCCTCGCATGCGCTTGAAACATCTTTAACCTTACATCATATCTATGGAATCCCATATATTCCAGCAAGCGCTTTGAAGGGCGTTTGTAGAATGGTTGCATTTTGGAAAATCGCTGAGAA
>JAMWCA010000148.1 GCA_023819545.1 Candidatus Omnitrophota bacterium | reverse complement strand
CAGTCAGAGAAAATTGTCCTTCTGCAATCTTAATTTTTAGTTCAACAAATAAAGTATACGGAGAATTATCGCATTTAAAAATAAAAGAAGGTAAAAAAAGATATTATTTAATTGATAAAAAAAATGGTATAGATGAAAATCTACTTCTTGATTTCCATTCTCCTTATGGTTGTTCTAAAGGGACTGCTGACCAATATATAAGAGATTATTTTAGAATTTATCAATTAAAAACAGTTGTTTTTAGACAATCATGTATTTATGGACCATTTCAGAGAGGAAATGAGGATCAGGGATGGGTTGCTCATTTTATTATAAAGGCATTTTTAAATGAAAAAATTAATATCTATGGAGATGGTAAACAAGTAAGAGATATACTTTTTATATCAGACCTTATAAATGCTTATAAACTTGCAGTGAAAAATATTGAAAAATGTAAAGGAGAGATTTTTAATATTGGTGGTGGAAAAGAAAATACATTTTCTTTACTTGAACTAATAGAATTCCTTGAGAAAAAATTGAATAAAAAAATTGAATATGAATTTTTTGATTGGAGGCCAGGAGACCAAAAGGTTTTTATAAGCAATAATAGAAAATTTGAAAAGTTAACTGGTTGGAAAATAAAGATAAGTAAAGAAAAAGGGATTGAGAAATTAATAAAATGGATTGAAAAAAATATAATAAAATGAGAAAAATTGGAATAATTGGTTCAGGACATGTTGGACTTGTTACAGGTGCTTGTTTTGCTAAACTTGGAAATATGGTAATATGTTGTGATAATGACATAGAAAAAATTAAAAAATTAAACTGTTTACAAATTCCTTTTTATGAACCAGGTCTTGAAGAAATAGTAAAAGAATGTGTTGAAAAAAAACTTTTATTTTTTACAGAATCAATTTATCAAGTTGTTAAAGATACTGAAATAATATTTATAGCAGTTGGAACTCCTCCAACAGAAGAAGGGAAGTTAGACCTTTCCTATGTTGAAAATGTCACTGTTGAAATTGCAAATTCTTTAACAAAAATTAAAAATGAAAATCTGCAGAAAAAAATATATAGATTAATTGTTGAAAAAAGTACCGTCCCTGTTTTAACAAGTGAATGGGTTAAAAAAACACTTGAACTTTTAACTCCTACAGGTGTTGAATTTGACATAGCAGCAAACCCAGAATTTTTAAGAGAAGGAAATGCAGTTAATGACTTTTTCCATCCTGACAGAATAGTAATTGGGGTGGAAACAAAAAGAGCAAAAAAAATTTTCCAAGAGATATATAAACCAATTAAATGTCCAAAAATTTTTACAGATATAAGGAGTGCAGAATTAATTAAACATGCATCAAATTCCTTCCTTGCTTTAAAAATTTCATATATAAATGCAATAGCAAATATATGTGAAAAAGTTGGAGCAGATATTGAAGTTGTTGCAGAAGGAATGGGACTTGATAGAAGAATTGGAAAAGATTTTCTAAAAGCAGGTATTGGTTATGGAGGTAGTTGTTTCCCAAAAGATATTGCAGCATTTATATCTCTATCTGAAGAAATTGGATATCCTTTTAATCTTTTAAAAGAAGTAGAGAAAATTAATCAACAGCAGAGATTACTTGTGATAAAAAAGGCAAAGGAATTGTTGTGGAATTTAAAAGAGAAAAATATTGGAATATTTGGTCTTTCTTTTAAACCAAATACAGATGATATAAGAGAAGCACCTTCAATAGATATAATAAAACTTATGAAAAAAGAAGGAGCAATTTTAAAATGTCACGACCCTAAAGCAATAGAAAATATGAAAAAAATATTTCCTGATATTTTTTATTCAGAAAATCCTTATGAAATAACAAAGGATTCACATCTTCTAATTTTTTTGACAGAATGGAATGATTATAAAAAACTTGATTTTAAAAAAATAAAGGATTTAATGAAAATGCCTTATATAATTGATGGAAGAAATTTTCTTGATTATAAAATTTTAAGGAAACTTGGATTTGTTTATAGAGGGATAGGCAGAAAAAATGAGTAAAAAAATATTAATAAGTGGTGGATGTGGTTTCATTGGAAGTCATTTATGTGATTTTTTTGTTAAAAATGGTGATATTGTCTGGTGCATTGACAATTTAATAACTTCTGAGAAAAAAAACATTGAGCATCTTTTAAAAGAAAAAAACTTTATTTTTATTGAAAAAGACCTTATATACATAAATGAAAATGAAATAGATGAAAAATTTGACTATGTCTTACATTTAGCAAGTCCTGCTTCACCCGTTGATTATTTAAAATATCCAATAGAAACATTAAAAGTAAATTCAATTGGAACTGAAAAGATGTTAAATATTGCTTTAAAATCAAATTCAACTTTTTTATTTTCTTCAACTTCAGAGGTTTATGGTGACCCCCTTATTCCTGTTCAAGATGAAAAATATTGGGGAAATGTGAATCCGATTGGTTTAAGGAGTGTATATGATGAAGGAAAAAGGTATGGGGAAGCAATAGTTATGGCTTATCATAGGAAATATAAACTTAATACAAAAATTATAAGAATTTTTAATACATATGGTCCAAGAATGCGCTTAAATGATGGAAGGGTAATACCAAATTTTATTTATAATGCTCTCAATAATTTACCCTTACCTATTTATGGAGATGGTAAACAAACAAGAAGTTTTTGTTATATAGATGATTTAATAGATGGAATAATAAAAGTTATTGAAGTTGATTATAATTTACCTATAAATCTTGGGAATCCAGAAGAATTTACAATAATTGAACTTGCAGAAAAGATTGAGAATATATTTGGGAAAAAACTTGGTTTTAAATTTCTACCTCCTATGCCAGATGACCCAAGAAAAAGAAGACCAGATATTACCCTTGCAAAAAAACTATTAAACTGGGAACCGAAAATAAAGCTTGAAGATGGTCTAAAAAGAACTATTTCTTACTTTTTAAATAATTTTTATTAAAATGGAAAAAGTTCTTGTAACTGGTGGATGTGGTTTTATAGGAAGTCATCTTGTAGATAAACTTTTAGAAAAGAATTATCAAGTAATCGTTTATGATAATCTTGATAAACAAGTCCATCCTGATGGTATACCTGAATATATAAATTTAAACTCAAGATACATTTTTGAAGACATAAGAAAGAAAAAGGAATTAAAAAAGTTAATTAAAGAGGTTGATTATATCTTTCATTTTGCTGCAAAGGTTGGAGTTGGTCAGTCACAATATCAAATAGAAGAATATGTTGATGTTAACATTAGAGGAACTGCAAACTTACTTGATATACTTGTAAACACAAAAAACAATGTTAAAAAGTTGATAGTTGCCTCTTCAATGAGTATATATGGAGAAGGGCTATATA
>JAMWCA010000147.1 GCA_023819545.1 Candidatus Omnitrophota bacterium | reverse complement strand
AACCCGAAAGCCCTGATCATCAACGGTTACCAAACTTCCATCAGCAAGTTCAACGAACGGACCATTTCTGTCAATTTCAAGAGGTTGTGCTAACGGGTGGGTCCATCGCTCAGTCGGTAAAGGTTCACTCATCAAAATGCTCAAAATCCAAAAACTGACCACCTTTTATCACCCCGCTCTTACTAAATTTGCCTTAATTTCATTTCTCTTGACAATAAATCAAAAATTTTGGTAAAATTTAATAATATGAATGAATTAGAAAGACTTCTAAGAATATTGATTGAAAAAAAAGGGACTGATTTACATTTAACTGTTGGAAGTCCTCCGCGAATAAGAGTAAATGGTGAGCTTATCCCTCTTGATGAACCAATTTTAACTCAAGATAAAATAAAACAACTTGCATATTCGATACTTTCAGATAAAAAGATAGAAGAATTTGAACGAAACCTTGAACTTGATTTTTCATATGGAATTGATGGACTTTCTAGATTTAGGATTAATATGTTTAAAGAAAGAGGGAATATTGCTGTTGCAATAAGAGCAATACCTTATAAGATTCGTTCTTTTGAAGAGTTAGGGATACCTGCAGAGACAACAAAAAGACTTTTGAGTATTCCAAAAGGTCTTATTCTTGTAACAGGAGCAACAGGTAGTGGGAAGTCAACTACTCTTGCCTCTATGATTGATTATATAAATCAAACAAGAAAGTGTCATATTATTACTGTAGAAGATCCAATTGAATATGTTCATCATCATAATAAAGCACTTATTAATCAAAGAGAAGTGGGAGAGGATACACACTCTTTTGCTAATGCATTAAAATATGTTTTAAGACAAGATCCAGATGTAATACTTATAGGAGAAATGAGAGATCTTGAGACAATTTCTATAGCACTTACTGCTGCTGAAACAGGGCATTTAGTTTTTGGTACTCTTCATACAAACGATTCTGTTCAAACAATAAATAGAATTATTGATATCTTTCCTCCTCATCAACAAAATCAAATAAGAGTTCAACTTTCTTTTGTTCTACAAGCAATATATGCTCAACAACTTATTCCACGTATGGATGGACAAGGGATGTGTTTAGCTCTTGAAATAATGGTAGTAACTCCAGCTATAAGAAGTATGATAAGAGAAAATAAAATACACCAATTACCTGCTGTAATCCAGACAGGAGCCAAATATGGGATGAAAACAATGAATGTTTCCTTATATGAACTTGTTCAAAGAAAATTAATTTCAAAAGCAACTGCTTTAGAAAGAAGTTTAGATCCTGAAGAATTGTTAAAATTTTTCAAATAAAAAATAATGGAAAAAGAATTAAAATTAGGGCAAATACTTTTATTAAGAAAGATTATAACAGCAAAACAGTTGAAACAGGCATTAGATTTGCAAAAAAAAGAGAGTAAACCAATTGGAGAAATTCTTCTTTCTATGGGCCTTTTAAAAGAAGAAGATATATTGGAAGCAGTTATGACTCAGTCAAATATACCATATTTAGATCCTGAAAATTTTCAAATCGATCCAAGAGCAATCACTTGTATACCAAAAGAAATTGCAGAGAAAGAAATAGTTTTTCCTATCGCAGTTCAAGGAAAGCGATTAACTGTAATAATGGCAAATCCTTTTAAAGAAAATGTTATAAAAGAAATTGAAACAAAAATAGGGTATTCATTAAATATTTTTTTAGGTTTACCAGAGAAAATCAAAAAATTTATATATAAATATTATGGCAGAGATTAAAAAAGATACTTTGGAAGAAGGGATTATTATTAAATTAGTAAATGGTATACTTTCAGAAGGAATATCTAAAAAAGCAAGTGATATACTTATTGAACCACTTGAAAATCATATTCTTGTTAGATATAAGATTGATGGTGTATGGACAAAAGGTCTTGAACTACCGAAAACAGTACTCCTTTCTCTTTTAACTCGTATAAAAGTTATTGCTAACTTAAATATTGCCGAAAGACGCTTACCTCAAGAAGGAAGATTCAAACTAAAATTAAAAGAGAGATTTGTTGATTTTAGAGTATCTATAATACCCTCATTTTTAGGAGAAAAAGTTTCAATTCGTATTTTAGATAGATCTCAACTTACTCTTGAAATAGAAAAATTAGGTTTTTCGGAAGAGGTTATGACAATGCTAAAAAATGCAGTCCAAAAACCTCACGGAATGATTCTTGTAACAGGTCCTACTGGTTGCGGAAAAACAACTACATTATATTCATTGATAAACCATGTAAATAAACCTGAAGTGAATATAACGACAACTGAAGACCCTGTTGAATATGAAATATTTGGGATAAATCAAATAAATATTAATCCTAATATAAACCTAACTTTTGCCAATTCTTTAAGAGCAATTTTGCGACAAGATCCAGATATAATAATGGTAGGAGAAATAAGAGATAGTGAAACGTTGGATATTGCGATAAAAGCTGCTCTTACTGGACATTTAGTTCTTTCAACTTTTCATTCAATGGATGCTCCAGGTGCTATAACAAGATTGATAAATATGGGTGCTGAACCATTTCTTATCACAAGTTGTATCATTTTAATAGCATCCCAGAGACTTGTAAGAGTCCTTTGTCCAGAATGTAAACAACCATACGAACCAAATGAAAAAATATTGAAAAGTTTATCTTTACCTCTAACAAGAGAGTATACTTTTTATAAACCTCGTGGTTGTGAAAGATGTCTACAGAGGGGGTATATTGGTAGGATAGGTATATGTGAAGTTTTACTATTTTCTCCAGAAATAAAAGAAAGTATTTTGAAACAAGAACCTGAAGCAAAGATAAGAATAAAAGCAAAAAAATTGGGTATGAAAACTTTAAGACAAGATGGTGTAGAAAAAATAATTAATGGTTTAACAAGTGTAGAAGAAGTGTTAAGAGTGACGGTTGGAGATCAAGAAAATGGTTTTGTCTATTGAAGAAAGATTAAAGAAAGAATTAGTTGAAAAAAATTTCATTACTGAAGAAGAATATAGTAAGTTATTAGTTTTACGTGAAAAAGAACGTAAACCATTATTAGACATTTTTGAAAATACAATTTTAACAAAAGGAGAAGAAATTTTATTTATTTTTTCAGATATACTTTCACTACCGTTTATTGATGTTTCAAGGGTACAACCAGAACCAAAACTTTTGGATATAATTCCAGCTAGTATTGCTTTATATTATAACATTTTACCCATTTCAAAGTTCAACAATATTTTAACAATAGCAACTTCCGACCCTTTGAATGTTGTTATGCTTGATGATTTAAAAAGAATAACCGGTTATAGAATAAAATGTGCTATTGCATTAGGGAAAGACATACAAGAAGCAATAAAAAGGGTTTATTATGGCG
>JAMWCA010000146.1 GCA_023819545.1 Candidatus Omnitrophota bacterium | reverse complement strand
TAAATTTTTACAACCTTTTCTCCTTTTGCTAATTCAAGTATCTTTTCATTGTCCGAATAAAATCTTGGGACATCTATCGGAACTGAAAGAAATTTTCTTTCTCCTTCTGTCCTTGTTATTTCACCTCTATTTAAAAAGATAAAACATTTTGCACCAAGTAAAGCAAAATCCAACCATTTACTCCCTGAATCAAAATCCATAACAATAATATTCCCATATATATCTTTACCCTCAACTTTTCTTAAATCACCCTTTCCAGCATATATTAACTTTCCTTCAATTCCTTCAGGTGGTAAAGTTGATGTTCTTACAAGATTTGGCCAGAAACAGTTTATCTCAATTTTTTTCCCTTCAAATTCAATATAAGCATATTTTTCAACCGGAATAACAGTTTTAAAAATTTCCTTTTTCACATTTTTAAGTCCAATTTCCTTAAATTTATTCTCTATAAAATCTGCTGCTTGCTTATGTCCTTCACTTCCAGGAACTCTTGATTTTAAAGAGGAAAAGAATTTTATATATGTTACCGCATTTTGAGATAGGATTGATAGTGGAAATAAAAAAAGGAAGGAAATAAAAAATATTTTATTTCTCATTTTTCATCTCCTTGATTTTTTGCCATGCTTTTCTTGAGCCAGGATTTATATTGACTTCCTGAATAAATTCTTTTTTCGCTTTTTCATAATTACCTTTTTTTTCATAGATCAAACCCATTATATAATGCGCATTTGGATAATACTTATTTTTTGTTAATAGTTTATTCATCGTTTTTAGTGATTCCTCATATTCTTCAAGATAAAAATTTACAAGTCCTAAATTAAATAATAAATTATCATTATTTCTGAAATATGTCAAACCATCAATGGTATATTTTTTTGCTTGGTTGAAATCACTTTTTATTATGAATGAGGCAATTATTTTTTGATAAGTCAGTAAATCTCTTTTTAACTCAAGAGATTCTATCCAATATTTTAAAGCCATATCAATATTGTTTTCCCCTAAATAAAAATCTCCGATTTTAACTTTTTCAGCCCATTTTTTTTCTATATTATTGGAACTACATGAATTTAGAAGGAAAATTAATATAATTAGCCACATTTTATAAGTTTTTTATTCTTGAAATTCTTCTTTTTAAAATCCACAAAAGAACTCCAAAAAAAACAAGCATTATAAAACGAGTAAAAATATTTTCTCTTCTTAAAATTGTTGGCCAAAGTGAAAAAATAGAAATAATTATTAAAATATCTTCCCAAATTGGTGTTTTTTCTTTAACTTTTGCTCCTTTTTAAAATTTTATTTATTTCTTTTAATTCAATTTCAGCACAGCCAATTCTTTTGTCAGCACATCCATAAAATATATAAAGAACTTCATCCTTAATAAAAGCACCAGTCGGAAAAACAACATTAGGGACATTTCCATTTTTTTCCCAATCATAATCAGGTTCAAAAAGTGGAAAAGGCAAACGGGCTATTTCTTTTTGCGGATTTTCAATATCAAGCAATGATAATCCTGCTCTATAGACCCTATTTTTATCAACACCATGATATAAAAGTAACCATCCATACTTAGTTTTAATTGGCGGAGCACCTGCACCTATTTTTTCTTCTTCCCATTTATATTTTGGTTTCATAACTATCTTGCTTTCAATTTCTCTAAAATATTCTTCCCAAAATTCCTTATTTTTAAGTTCAAAAAAATCGTTGAAATAAACTATTTGAATATCAGGTTCTATCCTGTGCAATAAAGCATATTTCCCATTTATTTTTTCTGAAAAAAGGCAACCATCTTTATCCCATATAATAATATTTTCTCCAAGTTGTTCAATCTGTCTTTTCCAGAAATTTTTATATCTATTATTTTGAGAAATTTTAAATGCTTCAAGAAATGTTATGTTTGGACTTATAATACCTAATTTCTTAAAATTTAGTAGATTTTTTGATTCTGCAACACTAATTCTTGCACTTTTCCCATCATAAGCAGTATAAGTTATATAATAAGAATCTTCTATTTTTGTTACTCTTGGGTCTTCAATACCTTGTTTTTCGTAAGGTTCAGTTGGTGAAATTACAGGATACTGGTATTTCTCTATTTGATTTTCTTTTTTTAATTTAAGATAACCAAGACGAGAATAGTTTTCACATTTTATCGCCCTATAAATTATATGGACTTGATTATCTTCAACGATGACCCCTGGATTGAAAACACCATCTTTCTCCCAATCAAAACTTCCTTCATATAATAAAATCCTTTTTACCTTTTTCTCTAAATCTTCCTTTACTTGCGATTTTTCAAAATCCATCTCTTCTTCCCTTTATTATTTAAAAATTGCTCTTTCCCCTATAACCCCTTTATGCCGTGGGTCTATGTTTTCGCTTCTTCCTTATGTATTTTCAATTTCCCTATATTTTACTTATGCCGGGAGGGGGACTCGAACCCCCACGGCTAATCTCAGGAGGGGGGGGCTTCCCCCTCCTGATATAGTCCTCCCCCCACGACGAAAAGCATAGGGGAAATTCCTTTCCCCTATAACCCCTTTTATGCCGTGGTCTATGTTTTCACTTCTTCCTTCCATATATCCATTTTCCCTACGTCTAACTGCCGGGAGGGGGACTCGAACCCCCACGGCTAATCTCAGGAGGGGGAGCTTCCCCCTCCTGATATAGTCCTCCCCCCACGACGAAAAGCATAGGGGAAATTCCTTTCCCCTATAACCCCTTTTATGCCGTGGTCTATGTTTTCACTTCTTCCTTCCATATATCCATTTTCCCTACGTCTAACTGCCGGGAGGGGGACTCGAACCCCCACGGCATACGCCATACGCCCCTCAAACGTACGTGTCTGCCAATTCCACCATCCCGGCTCTAAATATTATATTATACTTTTTCCTTTTTCAAGGTAAAGTAAAGCACATCTATTTGCAAGTTTTCTTACCCTTTGAATATATCTTACTCTTTCATTTACACTTATTGCTTTTTTTGAATCCAGTAAATTAAAAATATGAGAAAGTTTTAAAATATAATCATATGCTGGATAAATAATCTCTTTGTTCAAAATATTTTCACATTCCTTTTCAAATTTTTCAAAAATATTAAATAAAAAATTCGTATCTGAAAGTTCAAAAGAATAGAGAGAATATTCTCTTTCTCTTTCTTTATGTATCTCTCCAAATTTTACATCTTTATTCCAATATAAGTTAAATACATTTTTTTCTTTCTGTAAAAAATTTACTATTCTATCAAGACCATATGTAATTTCAACTGCTGGTGGAACTAAATCAATACCACCTGCCTGCTGCATATATGTAAATTGAGTAATCTCAAGCCCATCAATCCATACTTCCCATCCAACTCCCCATGCTCCAAGAGTAGGTGCTTCCCAATTATCTT
>JAMWCA010000145.1 GCA_023819545.1 Candidatus Omnitrophota bacterium | reverse complement strand
TTCATTTATTTTTGAACCTGCTATTTCTCCAATTCTTGAATTTCTTACACTTTCAAATACTTACAGATGGAATGTTTTAATGAACATTTTGACATCTCCTTATTTTTCAAAAATAGATAAAAAAGAGGTTGAAAAATTTTCAAAAAATACAAGAGAAAAATTTGAACAAGTAGGTTTTTACAAGGAAGATTTTGAAAATCTGAAATATAAAAATATTGAAAAAATAAAGAAATGTTTAGATTTGATAAAGGAAAGAATGACTCTTTCTGAGTGGAGTAAAGTTTTAAAAAGAATTTTAGAAATTACTGGATGGCATCCTTATGAACAAGAAATTGAAATTGAATTTAGAAATTTATTGGAAAAACTAAATGGTTCATATTTTTTAGGTAAAGAAGAATTTATAAATTTACTTAACAAAATATTAGAAATGATAGAAGTGGAAAAAGGAAAAGGAGAAGGGATTAGAGTAAGTGGTGTAATAGAAAGTTTAGGTATTGAAAAAAAGATTTGTTTTTTTTGCGGAGCAACTGAACAAAATTTTCCTAATGCGCCTAAAACTGAAGATTTATTACTTCCAGATAAACTTAAAAAAGAATTAGAACTTGATTATTTTGAAAAAAGAATAGCAAGAGACCGGTGTGATTTTTACAGAATTAAAAATGAACATGATAAGATAATTTTTACTTTCCCATCTAAAGTTGATGACCAACTCCAAATGAAATCAATTTTTATTTTTGATATTCCAACTAATGAAAAATTGACAAAAGAGTTTTCAATTGTTTCTAATCAATTATTTGAAATCAAAACAGATACTGAAAAGTTTAAGAAAAAATATGTAAAAAATGGTAAACTTTGCATTAATGTTACAGAGTTGGAGTTTTTGTTGAGTTGTCCTTACAGATTTTATTTAGAAAAAGTAGAAAAGATAAAACCATATAAAATACCTGAAATACAGGAAATTCCAGATATATTTGGAGGGATAATTCATGATAGTTTTAGAGAGACATTTGAACATGAAAAAGGAAAGATTATAAATCTTTCAAAAATAAAGGAATATAAAGACAAGTTTGAATCTTTGTTAAACAATAAAATTAATCAACTTTTAGAAGAAAAGAAAATTTCAAATATTTACAAAAATGTTATTAAAATTAGGCAAAGTGAAATCATAAATAAATTTGAAAAAATTTTAGAAAATTTTTCTGGAATGACCTTGTTGGATTTAGAGAAGGATATAAATTTTGAAAATGAAGAAATCCTTAAAAATTTAACCTTAAAAGGAAGAATAGATATAATTGCAAAAATTGGAGACAAATTTACAATAATTGATTTAAAAACAGGCACATCTTGGGATTGTTCATATACAGAAAACGACTTTTTTAAAAATGGCAATATTCAAATTCCTTTATATGTTTGGATATATTCAAAACAGAATGAAATTTCTTATAAATATTTGCAAGCAATGGTTTGGAAGCTTAGTTTTTTAGAAGATGCTGAAGAAAATAAAATATATGATTTTTCAAAACCCAAGTTTAATTATATGGAAAAAATAGCAAAATATCTGAATGATTTAACTGAAAAAATATTGAATAAAAACTTTTCTTTTTTGCCAAAATACGATAAATCTGAATGTTTTCTTTGTGATTATAAGGAGTTATGTGTATATGGAGAATAAAATACCATTTGAAGCAGTTATAAAAGAAGCATCAGCAGGAACTGGAAAAACATATTCAATTATAGAAAAAATTTTTGATTTAAAAAAAGATAATGGTTCATATGAAATTTTAAGTAAAATTTTAGGCGTTACTTTTTCAGAGAATGCTGCAATAGAGTTGAAAAAAAGACTTATTGACGAAATCCTGAATAAAGAATATAAAAATCTTTCAGATACAGAAAAGATTAAACTTTTAAATACTCTTTTAAGATTAAATTTTTCCACAATTCATTCTTTCGCAAGAAAAATATTAAAGAGATTTGCATTTCTAATAGAAATAGATCCATTTTTTAAAATAATTGAAGAAAAAGAAAGTGATATACTTTTTTCAGAATCTTTCACTAAGACATTCTTAAATTTAGAAAACACAAAAATTTTTTATGAAATTTTAAAAAAAATAAAGTTAAATCAATTTACAAAAATTATTTCTGAAATGAGAAAGTTGCATCCATATGTTTTTTTAGGTTCTTCTTCATTTTTTTCGTTTACAGAATTAATATCAAAATATTATAAAAATGTTGAAGATGAATATTTTCGTATAAAAAAAGAATTAGGTGTCTTGGATTTTGATGACCTTGAAAAAATTACATATCAAATATTAAATGAAAACTATGAATCTCTTTTAATTCTTGAAGATTTTGACGAAAAAATTAATTTTATATTTGTAGATGAATTTCAGGATACAAATTTATTGCAATGGAAAATAATTCAAAAATTAATTGAAGAATGGTTATCTGGATGGGGAGCAAAAGCCGAAAAAGGGGAAAAATATGGAATCTATATTGTAGGAGACAAAAAACAATCAATTTATAAATTCAGAGGAGCTGAAAATAATTTATTTGCAGAGGCTGAAAAGTATCTTGGTAGTTACTGTAAACTTGAAAAATTAAAAATAAATTATAGAAGTTCTGACAAGATTATTGATTTTGTCAACTTATTCTTTAAAAACGAAGAAGCATGGAAAGGAGAAGAACTTATCACTGACGATGAAATGAAGGGAATTCATTCACAAATTGAGATAGCTCTTTTTGATGAAAAAGAAAAAGAGTATGAGTGGATTTGTAATAAAATTTGTTCTCTTTTAAAAGAAGAAAAAGGTTTTATTTTTGAAAGAACAGAAAAAAAATATAAAAAAGTTGAACTAAGAGATATTATGATATTGATAAGAAAAAGAAACAAAAATTTTAAACTCTTAGAACAGAAATTAAAGACATTTAATATACCTTATGTTGTGATTGGTGGAATAGGTTTTTACCAGGAGTTAGAAATAAAATTCCTTCTTTCTTTGCTTTATTCTCTTATAGACCCTACTGACCTATTTGCTTTATGGAATCTTAAAAATTCTATTTTTAAAATTGATGAAAATAAAATTTATAAATGGCGAGAGGAAATGAATGAATATGAAATCCCATTTTTAATAGAAAAAATACTTAACGAAATTAAATTTTTGGAAAATTTAAATACTCAACAAACTGCAAATTTAGAAAAATTTTTATCAATTTTACAAGAACAGTCACATCTACCTCATTATCAAATTCTAAAGAATTTGAGAAAACTTTCTTTAAATGCTCTTGAACCAAAAGCAGATGTATTTTCAATACATCAAAATGCTGTTAAAATAATGACAATACATAGAGCAAAGGGACTTGAATCACCTATTGTTTTTCTTGTAAATATTGAAGACCTGAAATATAATGCAAAAAAT
>JAMWCA010000015.1 GCA_023819545.1 Candidatus Omnitrophota bacterium | reverse complement strand
AAAATACCATATTTTTCTGCAATTTCACATATATAATCAAGTTTCCATGAATTTTCTAAGCTGTATTTACCAAGGTTTTTATAATGAGGTGCATAATTATAGTTCCACTCAATCCCTACCCACCAAATACCCATCCATATCCGTGTATAATTTTCTCCGTTTTCCATCATTTTCCTAAAGTAATTGTCATAAGCAAAAGTTCCCAGTCCTTTTCTATAAATGAATTCATAATTATATGGACTCCTTTCATCATCTGGAGACCTTAAAGTATGTCCTATTGGATAAAAAAACTTACCGTTTGAAAAGGAAAGGTAATATTTATCATCTTTATCCCAATAAACAAATCCATCTTTACTACTCTCAATAACTTCAAAATTTCCTGTATATACTTCAAACTCTTCTTTATTATTTTTACTAACCTTTATTTTATATTTGTATGTCCCTATTTCTTCTGGAGTAAATCTTATTTTCCATTCACTCTTTCCATAAGGAATTAATTTCTCTCCTTCATCATAAATTGTTCTTAAATAATCATGATAAAAAAATGCAAGAATGTCATATAACTTCCCACTTGGTGAAACAAAAATTCCTTTTATTTTTAAATCAGGGTTAAATGGATTTTCAAAAATTGTTGATATTTCAAAAGTTAATTCAAACTTTTCATATCTTCCTATTTTTTTTGAATTTTCTCTAAAATTATAAATTAAAAATTTATTCTCTTTTTCTCTCTTAAATACTTCAAAAGAATCAAGATAAACCTCACCATTATATATATCACCAAACCAAATTATTACTCCGAATTCACTTATATTTTCTTTAACATAACTATCAAATGCCTTTAAATGAGAAATAGGTTGCCATATAGGTGAATTATCTCTTAAGTCAAGAAAAACTCTTTTTTCTTCTCCTCTTTTTATTTTAAATTTATCTGTTTCAAACCAATTATGTTCATCATCTTTTATATAAACAATAAATTCTCCATCAATCCCATTTTCCTCAGGAATATAAATTTTAAAGGAAATGTAATCATAAAATTTTAGATTTAAATTTTTCTGATAGAAAATTCTTATACTTCTAAAACTCTTAATTTCTGTGCATAATGAAAACTCGCCAGAACTTGAATACCTATTTGATGGATATATTTTAAAAATCTCTGGTTCTATTTTCCATCCATCTATATTTCCTTCAAAATCAAAAAGAATTTCACAAAAAACTGAAATAGATATCATCCAAAGACAGAAAAATAACTTTTTCATTTTCTAAATATTCTTTCTTTAATGTTATAAATTTTTATATTTTCTTCAACAATTTTTATGTTCTCAGGCAAAAAGTCATCAATCACTAATTCAAAATTTTCAATGTTTAAACTTCTCTTTTCTCCAACAATTTTTCTCTCTTCAAGATTTCTATTTCTTATTTCTATCTCAGGAAAATAAAATATTATATTTTTATTTTCAGGATATTCAATTGTTATTTTAAAGTTCTTTTCATTTACATCCCAGGAAATAAAATTCCCTTCTTCTCTCATTGGTTTTGGTTCAATTCTTATGGGTCTTTCATAATTCTTAAAATTTTTTATACTAATCTCCCAACCAATATCTTTAAAATTAAAGTCAAAATTCAAAACAAACTTATTTTCAATTATCTCATTCTTATATTTCAAATCAAAATTTTCAGAGTTAATTTCTCTGACAGGATAAAAAACCTTATAAAGATTTTTCTTCTTTATGTCATTTTTATCAATAAAAATATTACCCTCCCAGTTGAAATAAAAATCATCTTGTTTTTTTTCTATCATAACATATGGTAAACTTGAAAAATTAAAACCATCTATTTTACATTTCAAACTGAATTTTACCTCTTTTTCAATACTTGAATTTATGTAAAACTCTATCTCTTTTGTTAACTGATTTAGAAAAGTTATTTTATCCTCCGGAATTAATCTTGAAGAGTTTAAATCAATTTTTCTGAAAATTATATAAAGGAGATTATCTGATTGTTCTTTCATTTCAAAAAAATTATTTTTTAAACTTTCTATCTCCTTTAATAAACTTTTGTTTTTTATATTTGCTTCAATATCTTTTAAAACTTCAGAAGTTTTTTTTATTTCATTTTTTTCTAAATATATTTTTGCAAGTAGAAGTTTAGCATTTTCATTATCTTTATTTTTAGATAAATAACTGTTAAGAATTTTTTCTGCTTGGCCTAAATCACCTTCTAAAAAATAAGATTCGGCGATCTGATAATAATAATCTTCTTTCCCAGTTAATTCTATTAGTTTTGTATAACTTTCTCTTGCTTTTTCATATTCTTCTATTTTTCTATACAGGTCTGCTATTCTCCTTATTATATCCTCTTTATATTTATCTTCATCAATCTTTTCAAAGAACTTTTCAAACATATTTATCTTGTCAAGGTAATCATCAATTGACAAAAGGCGTCTATCAAATCTAATTTCAACAAAATTTTTTATAAGTTCAACAACTGTCTTTTTAATACTTTGTTCTTTTAGTAATTCGTCAAATAAATTTAAAAAATCGTTTTCTAAAATTTTTCTCTCGCTTTCATCAGAGATTGTATTAAATAAACTGTTTATAATTCCTATATTTCTTGAAGAGTTTGGATATTTTTTTATAAATCTTAAGTAAATCTGACTTGATTTTAAATCATATGGGAAAATTTTATTTATTATATTGAAAGTTATATCTCCATTTGTCTTCCTTTTCTCTTCCTCATCTTTTAAAATTTCAAAACCATCTTCAAACATTCCATCAGCAAAATCCTCAAAACTTTTAAAAATTTTATAAGAGATAGAATCTTCTTGTAAAGAATTTAAAGTTGATATTTTTTCTTCTTTATTTGAAATTTCTCTATAAAAAGAGATTGAAAGAAATAATATATACCAGTTATTTTTTTCGTTTCTAATCACATCTAAAAAATATTCCTTACTTTTTTCATATTCTCCAATATTGTAGTATGATTCTGCAAGTCGCTGTTTTATATTATAGTCATTTGGATTAAATTTAAGTGAAAGATTATAATTATCTATTGCTTGTTGATAATTCTTTGCCCAAAAAGAATTATTCCCTATTTCATTATATACACGAATAAGGTTGTTTTTTACGATTTGTAAGTCATATAAAAACTTTTGATGTTCCTTAATCTTTTCCAAAACATAATTACCAAGTTTAATAATTTCTTCTGTTTTCTTATTCTGCCAATAAATTTCAAAAAGAATTCTTAAAGTTTCATAAATAATAGATGCTTGTTCAGAAAAAGTTGCTTTATAAATAAAATTTTCAAGATTTAATCTTGCATTTTCAAAATCTTTAAGGTTATAATAAGAAATACCAAGATAATAATTTATTTCTGGGTAACCTTTTATCTTTTCTTTCTCTAAAATATTTACTACATTTTTATAGTTCTTCTCTCTAAATTCTCTTTTAACCTTTTCAATAATACTTTCTTCACAATTTAATTCTGAAAAATAGAGAAATAAGATTATTAAAAAACAACTAAACTTTTTCATCTCTTTTATTTATCTATTAAGACGGTAGGTAAGAAGTATTGGTTTATTATCTCTTAGAATTTCAACAGTAACAATTTGAGTATTTGAATTCCTTATTTGATTATAAACTTTAAAAGCAGTATTTATACTATCTATAATGACTCCATTTACTCTTTTTACTATATCACCATTTCTTAAACCATATTTATAAGGTAAACTATACTCTGGTAAGTTTGAAACTTTAAAACCTTCAACTTTCCCTTCAATTACATTTGGTGTCACACTTAAATTTTCCATTAACTTTCTATCTGTTATAAGTGCAGAAATTGTATTGTTGAAATCAACATCAAATGAAAGAAGTTCTTCTGGAACTTTTGGTGCCTCTGGTAGTTTGGGAGAGATTGTAACTTTTGAACCCTCTTCCTTTGATATTACAAGAGAAGCGCTTGATGATTTATTTTCAAGATTTAAAGAAATACTCTTACCATCATATTCAAAAACAACTTTATCCTTTAATATTTTAATAATTTTACTTTCACCAACTTTTTCTCCTTCTTTATAAATATTTTCAATATTTGTTTTTTTATCTTTAATTATTACAAAAGAACAACCAGATGGAAAATAAGCAATCCCAGAAATTTCTATTAATGTCTCAAGAGCAGGTAAAGGAGCTGGTTTTAAAATACTTGTTGTTTCAATCTTTGGAGGAGGTGGTGGTGGAGGTAAAGGCGCAGTAAAAATATTTTTCTTTAAAATTATTGATTCTTTTGAATATAAAATACTAAAACTAAATAATAATATAAAAAACCCTTTTTTTACCATCCTATATATTATTTTACCTTTTTAATTAACAAAATTAAACTTCCAAAAAGAATAAGATAGGGCAAAATACCAGTCATAACCAGATAGAGCAAAAATAAAATGATATAAAGGAATATTTTAACGGGAACTATTAAGAAATTGTTGTGCCTTAAAAATTCAGCAAAACTTGGAGAATGGTTATAATAAAAATTAATAAATTTCCTACCATATATATTTTTAGCCAAAAAATTATCCCTGAAATTCTTGAATAATTTTACCTGCCAACTATTTTCTCCAAAACAGACACTTGCTATGAAACAACCTCCACCTGTTTGTTGTGTTGGAATTCCTGCTGTATCAACCCATATATAATAATATTTTGTCTTCTGGTCTGGTGTATAAATATTTGGGATGGTCTCTTTATTAGAAAAATTAGGACTTGGTTTTGCATACCAGGAAAAACCATAAAAGAAATTCCTATGCCGTGCATTTATTCTTATATACCATCTTGCTTTTGTCCATAATATATGTGTATCATAAATAATTATTTCACAAAGACCTGAGGTAGGATTATAAACTCTATCTGCAATAACTTGTAGAACTGTATCAGGCATTGTTACATCATCTGGTCTTCTATTTTTCCAAAATTCTATATAATAATAACTTTCACTTTGAGTATTATCACTCCATTGAATTACTAAAGAATTCCAACCTCCATAAGCTTGAAGTTCTGTAGGATTTTCATCAACTGGAAATGCTGTTGGAATTGCCCACACTGGATCTGAATCTTCACTAATTTCTCCTGTAAATTGATTAATTGCCCTTATAACATAATAATAAGGTCTACTATCTGAATAAACAGAAGTATCAACATAAGTAGTTGCATCTGCACTAACATATGCAATTAGTTTATAATTATCATATGGATTTAAGATTGTTGGATGTTTTCTCCTTATTTCAAAACCAGTATGATTTGAAGAGGTTAATGAATCCCATCTTAGTTCAATTCTTTTTTCCCCTCCTATTGCTTTTAAACCTGTTGGTTTTTGTAATTGTTTTGGTAAATCTTCAATAACCCAATAAAGAGACATATTATTTCTCAAAAATGGCCAGCGATAACTGAATAACTTTCCAGATTTACTACTTACTTGTATTCCTACACAGGCATTTGCTCCATTATCATAAATTATATTACCAAATTCAACATCTTTGTAATTAAAAAGTATATCTGATTTATTTTCAAAAAATACAACCTGGAAAGTCACTCCATTTGTTCCTCCTACATTATAATGTAAAACATCTCTCCATTCTATAACAAGTTTCCTATTTGGTGCATCTCCAATAACAGCATAATAAACATTGTTTGTCCCTAAAGGTTTTAAATCATCTCTAAATGGAGAAATCTGAACATTAAGAGAACTATCTGGAATACCAAATAGAGAATTATTTGTCCAATAATAATTTTTAATGTCGTCAAAAAAACTTATAATCCCATTAGAGTCAATATAGATATCTGTAAATCCAGGTTCATAACCACCAAATTTTATAGGAAATGGAGAATCTATTTTTACTACTTGATTATCAATTAAATTCAAATTTATTCCTAAGTTAGTGATATCTTCCCATATAAAACCAGTTTCATAATAGTTATAGCCCTTTAAGAAAAAACATTCAAATGAATCGCCATTTGGGAATGTAAATCTTTTTTTACCAGTATCTTCATAAGTATAACAACCAGAATATATTCCATCATTACTTACAATATCAAAGCCATTTCCATCATCATAAAGAGTTAAAATTTCTCCTGAATCAAGATTAATAGTAACTTGTCCATTTGGGTCAGAATCTCTTATATGCAAAGCAGAAATATCAAGTGTATCTTTATAGTAACAAGAAACTTTATCTCCAATAGGTCTTAATCTTGCTAAAACAGTTTTCCTTTTAGAAGATACAGCATCATAAGCATTTATTCTTTTGCCAGTTATTGAAATATCTTTTAGAGAATCAATATCATCTCCACTTGATAATATTAAATTTTTTATTTTTATCCAATTATAATCACGAAATTTTGATTTAATTAAAGCAGAAAGACCTGAAACAAAGGGTGCTGCCATACTTGTTCCACTTAAAGATTTATATTCATTTGTTGGGAATGTGCTATATATATCTTTTCCAGGTGCTCCAATATGAACTCTATATTTTCCATAATTTGTGCCTGAGCCCAATGTAGAAAAAATTGCTGGATTATCATTTATATCTGTTGCAAGAACAGTTATTATATTTGGCAAATAAATCCCAGCAGGAGAAAAAGGATGATAATCAATATTAATCAAATCATTACCTGCTGCTGCTATAAATAAAATACCTTTTTCCATTAGTTTTTTTATTGCTTCTTCAAGTAATTGTGTTCTAACATAACCTCCAAATGAGGCATTAACAGCAACAATATTTTCTCCTTGGTCTTTTTTCTTTAATACATATTCAATACACTCAGCAATCCAATCAATTGTTATATTTCCAGAAGAAGCCCCTATTTTTAAAGGCATAAGACCAACATACCAATTAACACCACAAACACCAATTCCGTTATTTCCAACCGCACCTATTATTCCTGCCACATGTGTTCCATGTCCTCTATAAATACCACTTTCTGGCTCAACAAATTCAGATGGTGCTCCTCTTTGATAACTTTGTGTATTTGAAATTGTAGGGTTTATTCCATAAAAATCATCAACATATCCATTTCTATCGTCATCAATGTAATTATATATAATTTGATTAAATATCAATTCATTCTTATTTATCCACATGTTATTTGCAAGGTCTGGATGTTTCCTGTCAACTCCGCCAGATATAGGACCTGGTGTATAATCAATTCCAGTATCAAGTATAGCAACTACAATTGAAGTATCGCCTTTAGTTATATCCCATGCTTGCTCTGCTTTTATTTTTGTAAGTCCCCATTGTAAATTAAAAAAAGGGTCATTTGGAGTTGTAGAAAAAAGTTTAAAAATATAATTAGGTTCAATGTATAAAATATCCCCTTCCTTTTTCATTTCACTTATTTTTCTTTCAACACTAACTCCATCTTTAATTTTTAAAACATAAAGGTTTTCAATTATCCCGGGTATTTTCTTTATTTCAAGATTATATTTTTCACATATTAAATTCACAACTTGAGAATTTTTAAACTTAACTATAATTTCATCAGGAACATATTGAACATCCAATTTCTTCTTTTCCCATCTTTCCTGTGAAAAAGAAAAAATCGTAAGAAATAGAAAAAATATAAATATTTTCTTCATACTTTTAACCTCCTATTTGTTCCTTTCTTTCTAATCCAAAGTAAAATAATAAAACCAGTTATAAAAGTATACATTAAAAATTTAGACATTAAAAGCATTATAAAGATAATAACAAAATAAAGTAGAATTTTTGTAGTCAATATAAAAACCTTATGATTTTTTAAGTATTCTGAAATTTGAGGTGAAATCTTATAATAAAATTTGACAAACTTCCTACCAAAATTAGATTTGAGTAAAATCCTATCTCTGAACTCTTTCAATATTTTAACTTGCCAGCTATTCTCACCAAAACAGACACTCGCAATAAAACATCCTCCCCCTTCTGTTGGAGGTGGAGGAGGTGGTGTAATTGTTTTTGTTGTAAAATATGTAGGTTCACTCCATTCGGACCACAATCCATCTGAATCCTGATATCTTACCTGCCAGTAATATGTTTTCCCTTCTTCAAGTTGTCTATCAACTCTTATTGAAACTACCCGTCCTGCATTTAAATTCTGCCAATAGGGATTGTCCGGTGAACCATTATTTTCCCATAATCTCCATTGTGAATTTTGCATGGTATCTCCATCAGGGTCATAAAATCCTGTTGCTGTAAGTAAAGGTGTTAAATCAACATTTGTTGCTCCATTAACTGGGTATAGATTTTCAGGTTTTCTTGGTGGATTTTGTGGTTTTGCCATTGTCGTAAAACTTACTTCTTCACTCCACTCAGACCAAGCTCCATACTCATCTGAATACCTTACCTGCCAGTAATATGTTGTTGAATATGAAAGAACACCTAAATTAACTGAAATTGATGTTGCTGAATTTTCTGCCTGCCAAATATAATTTGTTTGTCCACTTTTCCTTATTCTCCATTGTGCTTTTGAAAATCTATCTCCATCAGGGTCATTAAAAGATGAACCAATTAGAGTTGGTGTTAATGATACACCGGTTATATCCTTAGGTGATATACAAACAGGTTTTAAAGGTGGAGCATTTGTTCTTGTTGTAAAACTTGTCTCATCGCTCCAATCAGACCATCCACCATTTAAATCCTTATATCTAACATGCCAAAAGTATTTTGTCCCAAAACTTAATTTATCAGAAGGAACATTATGAGAAGTAACTGGACCTGACTGTCCACTATCATAAACAGGATTTAAATAACTACCTCCTTCTAATCTTATCTGCCATTGAGAAGCAGCAAAAGGTATATTTGATGGATGTGAATAATCTGATGCCTGTAAAGTTGGAGAGATTGAAACATTTGTCGCATTATTGATCGGTAATAAATTTCTTGGTTTATCAGGTCTTGTTGTTGTTATAGAAATTTCATTTGAATAATCTGAATATTCTGTATCTTCAGAAGGAAGTTGTCTAAAGCCCCTAACCCTATATTTATATGTTTTATTTTCAGTAAGTCCTTGTCCATTATTATTATCAATATAGGTTGTAATATCTCTGTCAACTTGTCCAATTTTTAACCATCCAGTTCCTTCATCCCTTTCTATCTCAAAACCATCCTCTTCTGGATTTTCTGAATTATCTGTCCAATTTAAAACAACTTGCCATTTATTATTGACATATTCAGCCGAACCAGTTAAATTTGTTGGTGATAGTAAAACACCAGCACTTGTTGTTACACTTACTACATTTGACCAAGAAGAAAAAGTTTGTGGAGTTGTAATATATGCTCTTATTCTGTAATAATATGTTGTATCAGGAGTAAGCCCCTGTCCATTATTGTCATCTGTATATGTTGTTGTATCTCGCCCAACTTGACCTATTGTTTGCCATATTCCTGTAGTCCCTGTTCTTCTCTGTATTTCAAAACCATCCTCATCTGGATTTTCTGAATTATCAAGCCAGTTTAAAACAACTTGCCATTTATTATTAACAAATTGAGAAGTTGCTGATATAATCTGTGGTGCATTTAATATTATTGGTTGACCTATTTGTATTGCATTTGTTCCAACTAAATACTCTCCTGAAGTTTTTGTTCCATCAAACTTAATTCTATCTCCAGCAAGTCCAATAGGAACTGATAAATCATTCCTTATTTCTACTCTTAATGTTTCATTTGTTTGAGCAATTTCAGATGTTCTTAAAATGATATATAAATCATCTCCTGAATTAATTCCAATATCATCATCAGGAATTGGATATGTATTATCAGGCAAAGTTAAAATTACTTTATTCCCTGAAATACTTATTGATTTAAGAGTAATTGGGATATCTTCTGAGTCCCAGCCAGAACTAATTCCACTTTCTTTATATAAAGCTATTCCACTAATGCTTCCATCTATACTCAAGGTTTTAAGATTATTCAAATTACCTACGACATAAATCACAATCTCTTTAAGATATCTTTGACCATCTGTTCCATCCCTTTTACCATCTTTTAAGTTTATTCCAATAGCAGGACAATCATATGTAGGAGGAACAATATAATTATTACCTGGTATTAAATCAGAAAGAGAAAGATTAACATTCCCTGTCAGTATATTTGTTGTTAAGTTTATGTTTGCAAAAGAATAACCAGAAGAAAAGTTTAAACTATTAGAAGGTAAAGATATAGAAAAACTATCTTGATAAAGTAAGTCAGAACTTGTCCTTATTGCAACATAAAATTCATTACCAGTATTTGTTGTAGGTAGATTTATTCCTGAAGGTAAAACACCTTCAACATACCATCCAAGACAATTTCTCCCTCTTCCAACAAAATAAATATCATCTCCATCAGTATATTTTCCATTCCCGTCTTCATCATAATAAACAAAACCAAAAGTCCCTTGATGAAGTTTTTCACCAAATGTTCCAGAAGGCGGTGGGTTTCCAACTATAATCTTATCTGTTTGTGGATTAAATATTCCATCATCTTCACTATCAAGCCATAAACAATCTTCTAAACTCCATACACTATCATTATTTGCATCATACCAATAAACATTATCATCCCAGGAAAAATAATTAAGTTTTTTACCCTGCCAATTAGTTATCTGTGTTTTTACTCCAGAACCTATAGTTTGTGTTCCATCTCCATCTACAAATCCATCAGTATAATCTGACTTCCAACTTGACCATCTTATGTTGGGAATAATAGTATCATTTCTCCAATTAAAAAGGTCATCATTTGTTGTATCTCGCCAAATTGAAATACCACTTGTAATATCTGGTGTTAAAGGTGCAATTATTGTTGGGAAAGGCGTATCATCAGGAAAAAGATTCTCTTTTGGATTAAAATAAACCCTTATCTTCTGAAATTGATTTGTTCCTGTTGGGTCCCATACACTAATACCAATAACTCCAATAGGGTCACTTGTAGCATCAATAATCTGTCCTGAACTTGTAAGGTCAGTAAAAACTGTTGATGTCACTGTTATATTTGTTAATGTATAAGTTCTTACTCTTTTATAAGTTATTCCTCTTGCATCACCTGTAAAATTTAAAGTGCTTTCATTAACAAGATTACTTCCCCATAAAAGAATATGAAATCTATCACCTGGGTCCATATTTTCATTTGGTTGAATTACAAGAAAATATTCAGGTCCAGAATTTATATCAGCATCATTATCTGGAATAAATCCAACAGATGTATGATTTTCATAACCTGGTAGTGGGTCTCCAAATTCCATTCTTACTCTAAATCTTCCTGCTGGGTCATCTGCTGCTCGTGGTAATAAATAAGGTAATGTTGTCATCCAAACTCTTTTATCAAGTGGGTCAAAAATTCCATTTCTATTTGTATCTTTATATAAAGCAATTCCACAACCACCATCAGGGTCATTTGGGTCAGAATTTGGTTTTACAAGTTCGGAAAAATCAAGTGTTGGAGGATTGTTATCATCAATTATAAATAAAGTCATATAATTAAATGAAATTTGTTTACCAACTGGAGCGACAAGATTTATCCCAATTACAGGTGTTTTTGTGAATTTATTAATTGTCTGATTTGGATATGTTAAATTTGTAAAGAAAGTTGGAACTGTCGCAGGAAAAGTTGTTACTTCTATTGGCTCATATATACCATCTCTATTTTTATCTGGAAAGATTCTTGCCCGGAAACCATTTGTAAAAAGGATATCATCCCAAGGATAATCATTTATAATTGATGGTCTATCATTATATTTTGTCAAACCTATTGCTGCTTCTATTCTCATTCCATAATCAATCCCTCTTTGAAAAGAATTATTTGATTTATATCCTGTTTCTGGAACACTTATCCCTCTTGGTTTTATACATATAAATAAGTCAAACCCACGATTCTGCTGTCTCCCTGGATATTCATTTCCTTCAATATAGTCATCATTAGGAAGTAAAATTGGGCTTTTTGGTTTTAGAACAACAAAATATCTCTTATCATCGTCATTTTGATTTTGTGGGTCATCATTTGTAGGAGACCATTTTGTTCCATCTGAGTTATACCATTCAAGAGAACTTGTATCAAGAGGAACAAATGTATCTGCAATTGTTAATCTATGTCTACTAAAAAGCATATCATTTTCAGAAATTGTTCTACTATCAGGAAGTCCTATAACTCCTCCTGTTTTACTATCAAGCCATAAACTTACTCCTGAATCCTGGTCATCACTTAAAGGCATTAAATGATTTGGTTTAAATCCACCAGTTCCTTTAAACCATATCCTTATCCATTGAAGTGCTTCATTACTTCCAAATGGTCCCCAACTATCTGTCATATTTATATAAAAAATTGGGATTGGAACTCCATCTGCTTCTATAGGTCCATCAATTACATTTGGCTTTATATCAAGAACAATTCTCACATCTTTCACTTTATCTGCTTTCCTTATCAAGGTCTCAGAAAGATACATATTTGGGTCTGGACTTTCTCCGATTGGTCTTTCTACAACAATACCATCATTAGTTACATCAGGGTCAATATAAATTTTAAAATCAGAACCATACCAAGGCCTATTTGTAACCCATCCATGACTTGGGTCAGTAGCAATAACAACAAAATAATCAACCTTTCCATCTGCAACTTTTTCAATAATATCCGAAAGTTCAAAAGTAACTCTCCATCTATTATTACCTTCAGGTGAACGACCAACGAAATATATAGGCATATGGGGAGTCCCTGAAATTGTATTTGTTGCTACTATTCTTATATCAGTAGATGGGTCAAAAAAACCATCACCGTTATCTCTATAAATTGCAATATTGGAATAAGGAGAAAGGAAATGTGAAGCAAGCTTTCCAGGATCAAAATTATTAGGTATTCCAGAATCTTCAATAACCAAAGTTACTCTTGAAAGATATTCATTATCATTAGTTGCATAAGTACTTCTTCCTTTTAATGAAAAACCAAGAACTCTATAAGGAATACACAATCCACAAAGTTCAGGAACTGCAAAAGGACTGTTAATATCGGTTGCTACTCCATCTAATGGATGGTCTTGGGCATATGCTCTATAAAAATAAAGTGGTCCATAAAGATATTTATTAAAAACAAATGGCTGTCCACTTATTGTTGGGTATCCATTTATTTCATCTAAACTTGAAGGGTCATATGTATCACTTCTTAAAGGGACTAAATCAACAACTCTTGAATCACATATAATTGTTTTTGTTTCTACATAAGTAGCAAGAGGATAATGAACCCTTACTCTAAATTTATTCCTTGCATCATAACCACCTGGCATATCTCCTGAAATCTTATCTGAAGTAAAAATAACAACCCATAAATCAGGTCCTTGAGTTCCATATTGAGGGTCATCAGAACCTGGTATTGAAAAGTTTATAGGAATATCAAGAGTTAAACTTGTTGGATTGTCAACAGCATCTATTGGGTAGTCAGAAGGGTCAAAACTTCCTTTTATTCCTATATCTCTATATATTGCAATCCTTCTAAAATCTTCAGGTAGTATAGGATGATTAGGATTAGCATCAATAATAGAAACTGTAACATAAGTAAGTGTATTTCCAGGTTGAGGCCAACCAGGATTTGTATCTGCTTGAAGATTTAATCCAATAACTGCAGTCGGACCACTTGCTGGTAAAATTGCTTGATTTTCTATGGTTAAATCAACTGCTTCTCTTTTTGCCCATGCTCCAAAACAAATACGAGTCAATAAAATAAATAATATACACATATATAATTTTCTTTTTATCTTCATTTTACCTCCCAAAATTTTGGTTAAACTTATATTTAGACCTTATCTTCAATCTTAAAGTTTAGTAGTCCCTTTTTATAAAAAAGAAGGGAAACAAAGATTAAACAAATGATTATTCCGATTAAATGATAAGTTATAACATATGCAACAAAAATAATTGGATAAAGAATCATTTTAACAAATCCTTTAATTATAGGTTTATCTTTTATATAATCTTTCAGATAAGGAGAATACTTATAATAAAATTTAACAAATCTCTTTCCGTATTTAGAAGTCATCAAAACTTTATCTCTGAACTCTTTCAATATTTTAACTTGCCAGCTATTCTCACCAAAACAGGTAGTTGCAATGAAACAACCTCCTCCTTCCTCTTCTGAAATTGCTTGTCTATACTCAATCAAATAACTTGTTGGATTTACACAATCTACTTCTCCAAAATCATTAAATGAACTCACTTTATAATACCAGAGACCTGCAGAAGGAGGAATATCAGTCGTTGTCCTTGCATTTGGATTTTCAACCACTTTAACAAGTTCCAAGTTAGAAGTATTTAAACCTCTATAAATCTTAAATCCACTTAATTTTGCTATATTTGGCACATAATTCCATGAAATAGTAACATAGTTTATACCAAGTTCACACTTTAAATTTGTTGGAGCATTTGGTAAATCGTTACTTGTTGTTGGTCTTAAAATATATGTCTTTGTTGCAGAAGAAGCAATTATTTCTATTATTCCATCATTATTTATATCTGAAACAATAACTTTCTTAATATTGTCATTTAAATTGTAAGACATAATTTCTCTCAAATCTATATCAAGGACTTTCAAATAACTTCCACTTGTAACTATCAATTCTTTCTTTCCATCGGTTTTTCTATCAAAATCTACACATGCCCATATCTTACCAATACCTTGCTTTTCAAGAATAAGTTGTGTAAGGTCTAAAATATAAAGATTTTCATTAGAATCTGAAATTATAAGTTCTTTTACATTATCATTGTCAACATCGCTTAAAGCATATTTAATATCTTGTGTATAGACCTGCAATGTAGATTGTATCAAAACATTTCCATTCATTGGGTCAAATCTGTAGATTGTCAACGGAACAGAATTTACTGTTGTTGAAAGTTGAATTCCTATTATCTCTTGAGAAGAATTGAGAGTAATAATCCTTCCTTTACTTGTTAATTGTTTTTTCCACAGTTCATCTCCTGTAAATGCGTCAACACCATAAACTTTTAAATTTCCATTATCATTAATTCCACCAAAAACAACCATTATTTTACCATCTTCTCTTATGTAAATATTCAATTTATCTGGCTCAATTTTCTGGTCAATAGTTTTAGTCCATATTATTTGATTATTAACATAATCGTAAAGCATAAGATTTGTATAAATTGAACTGTTGCTTGTTCCAGAACCAGCAATAAGGATAAAGTTCTCTGCAATTCTTACTCCCCAAATAGTATTTGCTGGAGGTAAAGGTGTGCCACTATAAGAAATCGTAGATAACCTATTGAATTTATTATCATATATCTCAAATAAGTTCTGTCCAAAACCAGTCAAAACAATTTCAAGATTAGTGTCAAGGTCAATACTATCAAGAAGATTAAGATTATATGTTGTTGTGAAGGTCCCTTTCTGAACATATCCTTGATTTTTGATGTAATTATAAACTACACCTGAATGTTCACTCTTTATAACTAAATCAAGTTTCCCATCATTATCAATATCTCCTGTTAAAATATCTCCTCCTAAACCAAAAGACCAATCAAGAGTAAGTTGAGAATAAGAAGGTAAAACAGTATTTGATTTAAAGTAATAATCATTTGTATTCCCAAGGTCATATTCTTTAAATCTCCATCCATTTGTAATTATAAAGTTCTGATTTCTTAAATCAGTAGTTGAGGTTCCATCATATATCCTTAAAACTGGTAAAGAAAGTTGAAGATTAGGAATAATATAATAAAATCCAATTGAACTTAAATCTGTAAATTCATAATAACCATATCTATCTGTAAAGGTTACTCTGTTTGCCTCACCTGTTAAAAATACTTTGATGTTGTTCAATGGATTGCCACTATAATCCTTAACATAACCAGATATCTTAATCAGTTTTATATTATAAGTTTTTATATCTTCTATATTCCCTGCATAATCAACTGCCCAATATTTAATCTGTTTTGTCTCAATTGGAATAGAAATTTCTTCTGTTTCTGCTATTAGTTCTTGTGTTGAAAAATTAATTGAAACTGGTTGATTATTGTCAATTTGATAATAAATTGTTTTAATCCCTGAAATATTATCAATAGATTTTATCTTGAATTTCTTTTCTGGAAGTATTTCTATTGAAGAAACCGGCTTTGTTATATCTACATTTACTGTAGGCATATTGAAAATACTGGTAATGGTATTTCTTAAATTATCTTCTGCTTTTAAATATAAAACCAAACTTAATCCTTTACCTTCTGGAACAGAGATTGGCTGTGTATAAGACGAATAATTAATTCCATCAAATGAAGACAAAATTCTAAAAATACCTGACTTAATATCATTTACATCAACAACAATCTTTGGTATTCCTGTATTTAGGTTATACCATCCAGTATTTGGGTCTACTCCCTTATCAAAACTAACATTTTTAATTTCTGGTGGGTCATCATCAACTATAAAACTCAAAATAGCAGTATTACCAGTATTCCCCGCTCCATCTATTGAATATGCCTCAATTTTTGAATCTTGTGATTCAACATTAAATGGTAAAGTATAAGTTGTCCATTCAGAAACGCTTGTTTGTATTTTATATTTTGGATATCCCGCAACAATTCCTGAGGCAAAATTATTAACCTTTGGGTCATTTGAAATTATTGAAAATTCTGTCTTCCCAATTGTAGAAGCAGTGTTATTCCTTGATGTTACATATAAAGTATTTCCTGTTAAATAATACGGTTGAGAATAATTTATTG
>JAMWCA010000144.1 GCA_023819545.1 Candidatus Omnitrophota bacterium | reverse complement strand
GATAAAGTTATTAAATATATAAAAAAGAAAGGGCTATATGTTAAAGGAAATTATTGAAAAGGTTGAACAGTTTTTTGAAGAGGGGAAGAGAGAAATTGAAGAAATTAAAGATGATGAATTATTAGAAAAATGGAGAATAAAATTTCTTGGAAGAAAATCATACTTAAATAAACTTTTCTCACAGATTTCATCTTTTTCAAATGAAGAAAAGGTAATATTTGGGAAAAAGTTAAATCAGATTAAACAAAAATTAATTGAATTATATGAAAAAACAAAATCAGAGATAAAAAAGGAAGAAATAAAATATAATGTTTTTCTCCCTGGGAAAAAAATTAAAATAGGAAATTTGCACCCAATAACCAAAATAATAGATGAAATAGTTCAAATTTTCTACAAGATAGGTTTTGCAATTGCAGAGGGTCCTGAAATTGAAACTGATTATTATAATTTTACTGCATTGAATACTCCTGAAGAACACCCTGCAAGGGATATATGGGATACATTTTATATAGAAAAAGAAAGAAATATTCTTTTGAGAACGCATACAAGTCCTGTTCAAATAAGGATTATGGAAAAATACCCGCCCCCTCTAAGAATTATTGCTCCAGGAAAATGTTTTAGAAGGGATTCCTTTGATTCTTCCCATAGTCCAATGTTTCATCAGATTGAAGGACTTATGGTTGATAGAGATATAAAGTTTACACATTTAAAAGGAATTTTAACTTATTTTATTTATGAATTTTTTAAAAGGGAAGTAAGAGTCGTCTTTTCACCATCTTATTTCCCTTTTACAGAACCAAGTGCAGAGGTAAGCATATCATGTGTAATATGTGAAGGGAAAGGATGTTCAACGTGTGGTAATACCGGTTTTCTTGAAATTCTTGGCTGTGGAATGGTTCACCCAAATGTTTTCAAAAATGTTGGTTATAACAATAAAATCTATACTGGCTTTGCTTTTGGAATGGGGGTTGAACGTCTTGCAATGTTGAAATATCAAATAGATGATATAAGACATTTTTACTATAATGATTTAAGATTTTTGGAGCAATTTTAAGATGAGATATACATATAAAACAATTATGAATTATATAGAAGGGGAAATAAAAAAAGAGGATTTTATAAATTATCTAAATATCCTTGGTTTAAATCCAAAGATAATATTTGAAGATGAAAATGATATAATATTTGAACTTGAAACACCAGCAAATAGGCCGGATTTGTTAAGTTTTATTGGTATTGCAAGAGAAATTATTCCTTTCTGTAAAACAAGGTTAAAGCCATTTGAAATAGAAGAAGTAAAAGAAGAATCTTTAGATTTTGTTCCAATTGAAATTGAGGATGAAAATGATTGTCCTTACTACTCATGCAGAATAATAAGAAACATAGATAATAAACTCTCTCCTGAAAAATTTAAAATACTCCTTGAAAAACTTGGGTTCAGAAGTTCTTTTTTTGTTGTTGATATTTCAAATTTCATAATGTGTGAAACTGTTCAGCCGCTTCATATATTTGATTTGGATAAAATAAAAGGGAAAATAATCATAAGAAGAGGAAGAAAAGGAGAAAAAATAATTACAATAGACGGTCAAGAAAGAGATGTAGAAAGTGTTTTAATTATTGCAGATGAAGAAAAACCAATTGCTATTGCAGGAATTATGGGAGGAATGAATACAGAGGTAACATACGATACAAAAAATATATTGATTGAAAGTGCATATTTTAATCCTGTTGTTATAAGAAAAGGAAGCAAAAAAATAGGACTTATTACTGAAGCATCATTACGATTTGAAAAAGGATTGGGTATTTCTATGGCTAAAATTGGATTGGAAAGAGCAACTGTAGCAATAAAAAAATATTGTGGTGGGGAGGTAGGAAAACAAAATTTTGCTGGAAAACAAACTGTTTTTGAGAATAAAATAAATTTGAACAGGAAAAATATTGAAAAAATTCTTGGTATTAATATAGAAAAAGAATTTGTGAAAAATTTGTTTAATAGAGATGATTTTTCAATTGAAGAATTGGATGATGAAAATTTCATATTAAAAATCCCTGAATACAGAAAGGATTTAAGAGAAGAAATTGATATTATTGAAGAAGTAGCAAAATACAAAAAATATGCTGAAATTCCTTCTGATATGCCTGTTACATATTTAAAACCCTTTATATTAAATTCTGAATATGAGTTAATTAAAAAAATAAAAGATATTCTTGTTAATCTTGGTTTCTGGGAGACGATAACTTTAAGTTTTATCTCTGAGGAAATCACTGAAAAATTTAATCTTGATACAGTAAAAATAGAAAATCCTTTAACTCAATCTTTTGCTTGTTTGCGAAATTCACTAATTTTCAATCTATTTGAAGTAGTGAAATACAATATCTTTCATCAGAATAAAGAAATTGAGATATTTGAAGTAGGGAAAATCTATAAAAAAGAAGCAAATGGTTATAAAGAGTTAAACACTATCATGCTTATTTCTCTAAATTGTAATAACTTTTTTGATTTTAAAGGAAAAATAGAATGTTTCCTTGAAAAATGTGGATTAACCGAGTTGAGATATGTTAAAAACGATTATTTTTTGGCAGAAGAGGGAAACAATTGTGAAATTTACTTTTCTGAAGATAAAATTGGTAATTTATTTATTCCTCTAAGTGAAATAAAAAATTTTTATAAAATAGATGACGAAGTTTATGTCTGTGAAATTTTTGTAGATAAACTCTTGAAAAATTTAAATCTTGATAAAAAATTCAAACAATTACCTAAATTCCCTGCTTCTAAGAAGGATTTTTCTTTTTTATTTTCTGAAGATATAAACTGGAAAGAAATTGAAAACACAATAAAGAAACTTAACTTACCAATAGAAAAGATAGAAGTTTTTGATATATATAAGGGCAAGAATATTCCTCATGGGAAAATAAGTATAAGTTTTTCAATAACTTTTCGTTCACCCGAAAAAACACTTGAAAATGATGAAATTGATAGATTTGAAAAAAACATAATTGAAACAATTGAATGTAAATTTAATGCAATATTAAGAGGGAAAAATGTATAAGATAAATATTCTTGGGAAAAATTATACGATTCATTCTTCTCTTCCATCTTCTGAGATAAATAGAATAGCAAAAGAAATAAATGAAAAATATAAGATTTTTGAAATAGAATACAAAACATTTGATAAGGTTGATATCCTTATTTTTTATCTTTTAGAACTTTATGAAATTATTCATAATTTAAGAAAAAGTTTATCAAAAGAAGAAGAAATCAAAAATAAAATTAAAAATAAAATTGAAGAAATTGAAAAGGATATTTTTTTGATACTGGAAAACTTGACAATAAGTGAATAATGAGATAATATAAAATTTAATGCGGGGTGGAGCAGTGGTAGCTCGCCAGGCCCATAACCTGGAGGTCGGCCGTTCAAATCGGCCCCCCGCAATTATAATTGAATGTTTAGTAAAGGGGTAAA
>JAMWCA010000143.1 GCA_023819545.1 Candidatus Omnitrophota bacterium | reverse complement strand
AATATCATACAAAATAGTATTTTCGGATATTAATTGCTGAAAATCCGAATCTGATGACAAAATAATAAAATTATGTTGAGGAAACATTTTTATCCAACATGAAATAAGATCATCAGCTTCAAGTCTAGGAGACATCAAAACAGGAACATTGGTTTTTGTTCTCAAAAAATCGCTAAATTTATTGATACCCTCTAGAAATTTTTTATCGTCTTCTTTTTCATCTTTAGATTTTAAATGATTTTGTATCCTGCGACCTATTCTATAATTTTTATAGAAATCATATCTCCAACTTTTTCCATCCAGAAAAAATGCTACATATGAAAAATCAAATTTTTTACTGCAATAAAGTAATGAAGATAGCATTAAGTGAAAACTGAATATGATTTTATCCTCAGTAGAATGACGAATAGAATGTTTTGCACGAAACGCGATATTGTTAGTATCAACGAGTAATCCCAATGGGAGTTTGTTATTACTGAACAAATTTCTTTGTTCTGTGCTGTTACTTAACATAGTTTAGTTTCCCACTACATAATATATGATTTTGTTATCATATTATAATAATATTACAGAATCTTTATTTTTACAAAAACAAAAACAATTTCTTGTAGAAATTTTAATGTAGGTATTTGGTATAGATAGCATTATTCTTTTTAAAATTTTCCAATATTATTAAATTTATAATTAAAAATAACTTTATGTTTTTGAATTAGAGTACTCATGACTTTACATCTACCATATAACCAACCATTATGCAAATTATTTTAAATTTTTTATGAAAATAACGATTAACTGAACTTTATAAATAAATTTAAATTCAAACTATTTACAAACTATTTGCATATATAAAATGAAATTTTATATGGTTAATGATGTGATTATATGTATTGAAATTTTTTCTGTAACAAAAAACACTTATAAAGTGCTATAAAGTGCAATTAATATTTCATAATTCCACAATAGAGTAAATATTGTATTATACATAGGAAATATTATAATGGCACTTACACCAGAACAATTAAAAAAATTAGAGTCTTTACGTCATTACAGCACACGCTATGAATTAATTTTACAAACTCCATCCGGCAAAAAATATTTGGTTGTATATACACCTAAGAGAAACTATAAGGGCATTTTAGATGCAATACACGAAAATGGTTCAGAAAAAGGAAAAAAAATACTAAAGATTTTGAATCTACCAGAAAATACAACTATTAAAAAGGATGAAAAATACAAAGGTTTTATTTTCCCCGATGGATCCAGAATGTACTTTAGTGGACGAACTCAAAAAGATGCAATTTTGAGTGGTGAGCTTCCTTTTATTTTAAAGGTTCCCACGTAATTTTTTATTCAAAATTATCAATATCAGACTTAAATTCTGATACAAACAAATCAGTTAACCATGTTTCTATCATTTCTGTTTCACTTTGAATATTACCATATCCGTTTTTTCTAAGAAAATCAACAAAATAAGAATTATATTCTAATTCTATTTCAAAGCCAGATGTGCCTTGTTCTGGATTAAACTTACTATCTTTCACGATTACCCACGGCTTTTGCAAAATATTTGCTTTCTCTCTTTCATAAGTAATCTGATCAATTTTGTTGAATTTTAAATCAAGTTCAAGCAATTTCAATGCTTTTTCTTTTTCATCAAATTCTTTAAATTCTATTATTTTCCTTTGTGTCTCATATGAAGTAACTTTCCCATATTTTTCATCAATTTTCATTGATTTTTCTTGATATTCAAAAAACTTTGATGGATTTTCATACAAATTTACATCTTCAAATTCAAGACTTAATAATTTTCTATCTAATTCTTCCCCAGAATAATAATATTTTAATTTTGCAATTTTTCTATTTTTACCGCTAAGAAACCAAAAACGGGGATGTAACCAAAATGGTATTTTCATTTGGAAAATCTTATAATGCTATTCGTTTTTACCCTTAATTTCTTCAAAATACTTCTTCAATTCATCTGGGACAGAAAGATATAACTTTTCTGAAAATGGATGAATGTTCAAAAACCAAAGCATAAACTTGGCAAGTTCTTCTTTGCTCTTTACGAAATCTGCAGATGAAACACGATAATTTTTCATTTTGATACTACTCCTTTTTGATATGTTAATTATTACAACACATTATAATACTAAAGTGGGATATTTGCAACCGAAATTTTAGCCACTAAAACAATCTGACGAACACGTCATAACCCTTGACCCACAATCAATTTGATCATTTTTTCTACCTATGCTTAAACCTTCAACATAAACAGTCGATGAACCTTGTGAGAGACGCCCACTGTGAGAAGAACGTCTACATCTATGAATTTGCCAACTGTCCGTTTTTCTATGAACACCTAAACCATTTACAAATACTGTATTAGAGCCACTAACATTTTTCCTTGGAGGAAAACAACCATGACCAGTACAAATATCGTTAAGTCTGCATATTCCGAGAGACATTAATACAATATCACCCTTTATTGAAGAAAAATATAAACACCATGTAAAAACAAATCACGTTCCGCTTCTCTTCTACGAACAAGACCCGGTAATATTACTCCTTTACTTCTAACCCATCTTGTAAACTGTTCTGCGGCTTCTTTCTTTTTGTTTTGATTCAAAAGTTTCAAAAGAGTAGAACTATTAAAATTACCGATGCCAACATTAAATGAAAAAGATACCAATGCATCAAATTCGTGTTGAGTAAGTTCTACCGTAACAACACGCAATATATTTCTTTCAAAATTAACAATCTTTTGTTTAAATAATGCTTCTGCTTGTTCTTCTGTAATTCCATTTAGATAAAGATTTTTTTCCTTTTCGCTTTCAGTTATAAGATGCCCATATCCTATTGTGGGGAATCCCTTTGCATCTTCATATCTAGAAATGGGTTTACCGGTGTGGTCGTCATACATAACGTGTAAGCCATTTCTCATTACTTTTCCTTCATAGGACTTGATAAATTTTATTCCCATTTCAGACAACGCCATGGCACCCATATTATCCTCGCGTTTCTTTTCTATATATAAAATTATTTATGGTGCCTATATAAACAATAATAAATATTTTTGCTATTATAATTTTATATCATATATAAAAAGACACTCATGGCTTCTTCTACATCGACCACAATTCCTAGAAATTCACGTAACGTACCTAAAAAATTAGATTTTTGGTATGATGCGCAAATAAGACGATATTTATTGCAATTTACCAGAGTTTTTTCTGTATTTCATTATAGCGCTGGAGTTGATAAAAACGGTAATGAAAAAATTTTGCCAGTTCCTTGCCGTTATGCTTCTACTGAAAAAACAGTTGCTTCGATATTGAGAAATAATTCTGAAAATTCTCTATTGAGCTTACCAATATTTATTGTGTATCTCGATGGCGTAGAAATAGATAGAAGCCGTACTCAAGTAGATGAATATATTGAAAAAAGACAAATATACGAAAAAATATACAACG
>JAMWCA010000142.1 GCA_023819545.1 Candidatus Omnitrophota bacterium | reverse complement strand
AAATAAAAGAGATGCAAGAATTGATATTATAGCAATCACCAAAAGCAATTCTATCAGGGTAAAACCATTCTTTTGTTTTAGCATCTTCCCTTTTATGAAATTTTTATTCAAAACTTTTAAAATAAAAAAATCAAGATTGAGCACTTGTTTTTTATTTATGCCAAAATTTCTCTAAATCAATTTCCTAAATATTATATCATTCATTTTACAAATTTTAACTTTCATATTAAACTTAATTAAAAAGGAGGACAATATGAAAGCAGGTGTTCAACTTTATACTTTAAGAGAATATTGTAAATCTGTGGAAGATACGAAAAACACATTCAAAAAAGTAAGAGAAATTGGGTTTAGATATGTTCAGATTTCTGCAGTAAGTGAACCAAAGGATGTAAAAGAATTGAAAAAGATACTTGATGATAATGATTTAAAAGCAGTTTCAACTCATACAGGATACGATAGAATAATAAATGATATAGAAAAGGTTATTGAAGACCATAAAATACTTGGATGTGAAGCGATTTTTTGTCCTGGACTACCGAAAGAATTACATAATAAAGAAGGTTATTTAAAAGTAGCAGAACAATTCAATAAAGTTATACCAAAGATTAAAGAAAATGGTTTAATCCTTGGTTATCATAATCATGCAATTGAATTTGAAAGATATGAAGGGAAAACTGGTCTTGAAATATTACTTGAAAACTGTCCTGAACTCCAAGCAGAAATAGATACTTATTGGGTTCAATATGGTGGTGCAGACCCTGCCTATTGGATTGAAAAATATAAAGGAAGGGTGAGTCAAGTTCATTTTAAGGATATGGGAATTATAGATAATCAACAGGTTATGCCACCGATTGGAGATGGAAATCTTAACTGGGAAAAAATTATAAAAGTTTGTAAAAAAGGTAAAGTAAAATACTGTTTAATTGAAATGGATAAACCAACAATTGACCCATTCCAGGCGCTTGAAAAAAGTTTAGAAAATTTAATCTCTCTTGGTTTAAAAAAATAAGACAAGTCCTCAGTTCCCCCTAACACCTCGTAGGTGAGCAGTGGGAAGGAAGAATCTAAAAATTTTATAGTAGAATTTTGCCTATTTTATTATCTACTTAAAAACTATGTCCTAATCTGAAAGAATAAATTTATTGTCTCAGATGTTCAAGAAAACTGGGAAAACGAGCTATATCTTATAAATTTAAAAACAGGAACTTCACAAATAATCTGCTGGCCCAACTCTTCTTGTTGTTCTGAAAGAAATCAATTGGGACATGTCCATCCTTCTTTTAGTCCATCTGGGAAATTTATAATTTTTTCTTCAGATTTTAAAGGTAAAACATCTGTTTATGTAATTCCTTTAAGTTCTTGATTTTGATACCTTAATGAAAGCAGAAAATAGTGGATGTGGGGCAAATGGTTTTGATTTAAATTCAGGATGAAATTGTGTTGCAACAAAAAATGGATGATTTTTTAATTCTATTATTTCAACAAGGTCTTTTTCAGGATAAATACCAGCGATAACCATACCATTTTTCAGAAACAATTCTCTATATTTGTTATTAAATTCATATCTATGTCTGTGTCTTTCATAAACTTTAATTTTTTTGTAAGCGTTATAAGAAATCGTTCCCTTTTTTAATATACAAGGATAAGCACCAAGACGCATTGTTCCGCCTTTATCTTTAACTTTTCTCTGTTCAGGCAAAAGATATATAACAGGATTTTTTGTTTTTGGGTTGAATTCTGTGCTTGATGCATCAGGTAGTCCACAAACATTTCTTGCAAATTCTATTGAAGCACATTGAAGTCCCAAACATATGCCTAAAAAAGGAATTTTATTTTCCCTTGCATATCTTATACTCTCAATAATTCCTTCTGTCCCTCTTATTCCAAAACCACCAGGAACGATAATTCCTGAAACATCATTTAAAAATTTCTCTGCTCCTTCTTTTTCTATTAATTCAGAATCAACCTTTTTAAAAACCACCTTACATCTATTGTCAATCCCTCCATGAATAAGCGCTTCATAAATTGATTTATATGAGTCCTGTAATTTTATATATTTACCAACAACACCAATTTTAACTTCTTTTTCAGGATTTCTGAGTATATTAACTATTTCTTCCCATTTTTCAAGGTCTTTTTTAGTTTTACATTTAAGATTTAGATATTTCAGAACTATTAAATCAAGTTTTTGTTTTGAAAAAATTAAAGGGATTTCATAAATTAAGTCAGTATCTCTTGCTTCAATAACTGCTTCTTTTTTTACATTACAGAAAAGAGCTATCTTTTCTTTTATTTCTTCTCCAAGAGGTTTTTCAGTTCTACATAATAAAATCTTTGGTTGAATTCCTATCTCTCTTAATCTACCTACACTATGCTGTGTTGGTTTTGTTTTTATTTCATCTGCTACTTTTATATAAGGAACAAGAGTTAAATGAATATGAACTGTATCATGTTCTGGAAGAGTTACTTGTATCTGTCTAATACTTTCAAGAAATGGTAAACTTTCTATATCTCCAACAGTTCCTCCAATTTCTGTTATTATAATATCACCTTCTTTTTTTAAAGCAAAAATTCTTTCTTTGATTTCATCTGTAATATGAGGGATAACTTGAACTGTTTTCCCAAGATATACGCCTTTCCTTTCTTTTTCAATCACAGAATAATAAATTTGACCACTTGTTGCATTATTTCTATGAGACATTTTTGCATTTGTAAACCTTTCATAATGTCCAAGGTCAAGGTCAGTTTCGGCTCCATCATCGGTTACATAAACTTCTCCATGCTGAAAAGGGCTCATTGTTCCAGGGTCAACATTTATATAAGGGTCAAATTTTAGAAATGTAACTTTATAACCATGTGTTTCAAGTAAAGCACCTATTGAAGCAGAGGCAATACCTTTTCCAAGAGAAGATACAACTCCGCCAGTAATAAAAATAAATTTTTTGTTCATTTAAAAAATAATATATTAAATTTCTATTTCAGTCAAAATTCCTTAAAAATTAGAAAAATCTTATTTATTTTTGGGTTTGTCAGATTTTGTTTTTTTAAAATTTTTCCCTTCATAAATTATATTCAATCTGCCTACTTTTATTTTTTAACTTTAAAATTTAATTAGCCCCTTTTTAATCCCTTGTCCCTCAACAATTTCCCGCTAACACCTCGTAGGTGAAATAGGGGGAGGTTGTTTAAATTTTTATAAGGTAATATAAAAGTGGTATAATAATAAAAGTTAAAATGTGAAAAAGATGTGGAAAAAGTGTTGAAAAAAAGTTAAAAATGGATAATCAAATTTTTAGTTCAATAGAAGAAGCAGTTCAAGATATAAGAGAGGGAAAACCTTTAATAGTTGTTGATGATGAAAATAGAGAAAATGAGGGAGATGTTGTTGTTGCATCTGAAAAAGTTACTCCTGAAATAATAAATTTTATGGCAAAAGAAGCAAGAGGTCTTATATGTGTTGCTCTTTTACCTGAAAGGATAAAAGAACTAAATTTAACACCAATGGTTGAAGAGAATACTGC
>JAMWCA010000141.1 GCA_023819545.1 Candidatus Omnitrophota bacterium | reverse complement strand
AACTTTTCCTCAGCTGTCCATCTCCTTGGCTTCATCTTCCACACCTCCAGTTATTAGAGTTTTCCCTTTACCCAGGATTCTAACTCTACACTCTTAGTGTGTCCAATTCACAATGGTCTCAGTATATCTCATTCTCCTGAATATCTAATGCCTTCTTTTTTTAATTCCTCCAATAAGTATCTTAACCCCTCTTTCTTAATACCTTCGAAATTTTTCTTTACTAACTCCTCAAATTTTTTATTAATTCTTTCGGCTAAATCTTTTAGCTCATCATCTGTATATAATTCTTCAATTGACCAAGTTTTTTTTCTTTCTAATCTTTTTTGTGTTATAAGAAGTATTTTCGAAAGTAAATTCATTTTCAATATGCAAAATAAAGGAGTATATTGCTGATATTTTTTATATGCCTCAAAATCTTTATCCTGTAGAGAAACTTCTTTTTTAGAAGTTGTTTTTACCTCTATAGCATATTTTTGTTCTTCTTTGTTAATTATAATGTCAATCCCTTCCGAAAGTTTCAAATCAATCTCTTCCGGAGAACATTTCAATTCTTTATAAAATGCTAAAGCACAAAGGCATTGAATTATTTTCCCGAATTGACTTTCGCCACTTTTATTCAATATGTTTTTTAGTTTATAATATGTATCGGTTTCCATTCTATATTTGCACCTCATTTACTAATGGCCCTTCTTGCGGATTATAAGGTCCAAATTCATAAATCTTCTTTTGTTTAGTTAATTTCTCTTTCAAGAATTTGTAAAGTTCATTATCCATTGTGGAAATTATAATATTTTTCTTTTTAGAAACTTCATTTAATTTTTCTACAAGTCTTTCCTTTTCTTCTGAACTCAAGCTTTGAGAAGGGTCATCTAACATTATAAATTCAAAAGGTAGATTTTCAGATAAAGCAAGAAATATTGAAAGGGCTAAAGCATTTAAATTCCCCTGACTTAAAATCGGGATAATTTCTTCTCTATTTTGGTCAAGTAATTTATAATTATTCCAATGCGTCCTTGGGTCCTTTTTTACTTGAAGGTCTATCTTTTGAACTGAAGAATGGTTCGTTATTGCTTTAAAATACTCGTCAATTTTATCTTGTGCACTACGGATCTTACTTTCTGCTTCTTCTTCTGATGCTTTTTGGATTGCTGAAATTATATTCTCCAAATTCTCCATAAGTTTTTTAAAATTATTTGACACTTCTTCCAATTTCTTCCATTCATCTGTTGATTCTATAATGCGTGCTTCATCTCTATACCTCTGATATTTTAATATTTCGGTTATTTTTTCAAGAACAGGAAGTTTCTCTTCTATATCCATTAATTTTTGGTCTTTCTTTTTATTCCTTCCGCGCAGTTGTTCTAACTCATTTTGAATTTCACTTATTCGCGAATTTAAAATCGCCTTGGGGTCTTCGTCTACTTTTATCTCTCTGTTTATTTCCTTTGAAATCTCTGAAATTTTCTTCTTCAAACTCTCCTGAGAGGATTTTAACTCTCCTTGGAGATTATCAGATTCCTTGATCAACCTTTCAATCTCTTCTTTTTCCATTTCCTTCTCCTTTAATTGTCCTTCCAGTCCTTTTAAGATGGATTCATACTTCTCTTCATATTCCCTTTTTAGATGACCTAAAAGATCGGCTGTCTCCTTTCCGCATACTGGACATAGGTTTTTATTTATCCCTTCCTGCTCTAAAAACTCTATTGCTTTTTTAATTATTGAGCCCTGAAGACTTCTCTCCTCTTTTTCTCTATTTATTTTTTCAATCTCTCCATTTATTTCATTTTTCTTAATTTCAAGTTTCTCTTTATCACCATTTTTAGATATAAACTCGGTTAATCTGCTTCTCTTTTCATTTAAGTTTTTTAAAAGGTTTTCATATCCTCCAAGAAGTGTATTTAAAATACTTTGCTTTCCACCTAACTCTTTTTGTTTCTTCATCTCTGGCATCTCACTTCTGCATTTTGTAACTTCATTTTTTACAATTCTATTAAACATCTCTGTTTCGGTATTCTTATTCAATTGCATAAACTCATTGGTGGGATTAATTCCTAATTCTTTCATAAATTCTTCTAATTCTTTTTTGATTTCATCCTTAATATCTCCTTCTTTTTCATCAGAAATATCTTCTTCTTTTATGCCCTTATTTATAATGTCTTCTCTCTTTATCTTTATCATCTTCTCCCATTCCTCAACCTTTGCGGCTATTTTATCCTTTATTGGGGTCATTTTAACTTCAAGGTTATCTGATTTTGTTTTCCTAATAATATCGTTTATAACTTGGACAATATTTCTATACTCAGATAGTCCTAACAGTCTGTCAAATCCTTCATTCCTAACTTTTGGCTCTTCCACAAGTATTGCTCTAATTACTTCTTGATGTTGATAAACGCCGGTTAAGAAATCTTTAAATGAATATTTATTTAATATTGCTTCAACCTCGGGGTCTAGTTGTGACTTCTCTCTTGAGCCTTTTTCTAAGCTCTTAACGATTTTGCCGATAGATGTTTCTATCTCTACAGAAGGGGCTTCAGAGGCATTTCTATTCTTTAACTCCCAATCAATTCGCTCTCTTATTCCAGTGGCTCTACCAGTGCACTCATTTCCATAAAAGCACCATTCAATTGCATTGAGAGTGCTGCTTTTTCCAGTTCCATTAGGTCCATAAAAAATTGTGATGGGGGCAAATTCAAATTCATTTTCTTTATTAACAAACCCTCTGAAAGCTTTTACTTTTAGTTTTTCTATTTTCATAACTCACCTCCGAATTTTTTGTTTAATTTCTCTAATAGATTTTCAAAATCATCTTCAATTGTCTTCTTTTTTTCTTTAATAAGTTCTTCCACTTTTTTTTCTCCACCTTCCTGGAAGGCATTATATATTTCATCCCAAAGGTCTTTTTCTTCTTTTGTTTTCAAAAGTTCTTTTACTTTATCTTTCATCTCACACCTCCTTTATAATTTTCTCAAGTTTTTTAAAAAATTTATTACTATCAAAATCTTTCCATTCCGGCATTCTTCTTGCTCTTGGTATTGCCCATCTTTCCTTCCAATATTCCGCTAATTTATTAAATGGACGGTCTACCCAGATGGGTTTTTCACCGTTATGGATGATTTCCCTTAAATTTTTCACAAGTGGAAATAGATAAAATTCACGCTTAATCCCGTGATATTCATAGTTTGATAATCCAAGATATTTTAATCCAAGACTTATTAATTTAATTTTTCTTGACGGACCATGTCCATAACCTCTGTTGGTATCAATCCCTTTTTGGGATAAAAAGTCTAAAATTTCCTGATATAATCCTTCTGGAATATGAAATGTGCCCGAACCCTGAGTATAACCTAAAGACATAGCAACAATATCACCATTGTATTTTAACCGATTATATATACTACTTTTACCAAAAGCGCTTGTAGTAGTGATAAATAAAAGTTCTGGTTTAAATTTTCTCTTGTAGTGCGACCCTTTAGTCAAGACATTTTTGAGGCCTTAAAGGTGTAGAGTTATGATCCATCAAAAAACGACCTCACCATTTGCCCTACAATCAATTTTCTCAGACCGATCCATATCTCAGCATCC